>CAIQLZ010000018.1 GCA_903872785.1 Candidatus Levyibacteriota bacterium | reverse complement strand
TAAAAAGATAAAGGTTTATCGGAATCAAAAACATTGTTCCAATGGGGTTAAAGTACTCGTTTACATGGAAAAACATATATAGGGACGTCATAAGCGCAAATAAATATCCCGTGTTGGCATTGAAAAGTTTTTTCCCAACATAATAACAGGAATAGACAAATAAAACGGTTAAGATTATCCAGAAATATTCGATTGTAATGGGGTTTCCATGTCCGATTAAATAAGCAGGATAATTAAGATACAGCCAGAGTGGTCCGTGAAAAAGTCCCATTACGCTTGATTTAGGTCCGATAAGGATGATCTTTTTCACGTCAATTTCATTAAATAATAAAAAATCCCGCGCTATGTCGGAACTGAAGTGTACGTCTCCGTTCAAAGCAAACCAAAAATAAGACAAGGTGGAAAGAAATATTCCAACGGGAAATATTTTTTTCAAGATTGAAGTCACCAGTAAATTATAGCATTTAAACTTTAAAATGCTTACTAAATTTGCTAAGATGGTTGTGTCTCATAAATTTAGCAGATAAGGGTATAAGAATGCGTAAATTTAACCCACTTTTAACATTAGCATTAGTTACTCTGTCTTTATTTTCGGTTATATATCTGTTTCATCCGGGTTTACCGTTAACTCATGATGGGCAGGACCACGTAGCAAGAATTGCCAATTTCTATCAGAATCTTGCTGAGGGGAATTTAATTCCCCGCTGGGCGGGAAATCTCAATTGGGGATACGGGCATCCGATACTCGAATTTTTATATCCTTTGCCTTCATATCTTGCTTCCTTTTTTCATCTATTAGGCTTTTCTTTAGTTGCTTCGGCAAAAGTAGTTTTTGTCTTAGGGATGGTTTTGTCCTTATTTTTTATGTATCTTTGGTTAGCCGAATTTTTAAGTTTGGTTCCGGCATTGTTTGGCTCAGCTTTATATGTCTATGCTCCTTATCGCTTCGTCGAAACTTATGTCAGAGGGGATATTGGTGAAAATTTGGCCTTTGTATTTATTCCTTTAATTTTATTGTTTATTCATAAATTACATAAAAAAACAGATTATAAATTTTCGGTATCAGGCGGGATTTTTTTGGCATTATTGATACTAGCTCATAACGCAATAAGCCTGATGTTTCTTCCCTTTATTCTGGCTTACGGAGTTTTGCTTTATTATTCCTCCAAAGACCGTAAATTTTATCTTAAAAGTTTAATCTTTTTAATTCTGTTGGGTTTTGGTTTGGCGGCTTTTTTCTGGATACCCGGAATTTTGGAAGGGAAATATACTTTAAGGGATATCGTTACCAAAGGAGGGTATCTTGGCAGATTTGTTTCAGTTAAGCAATTATTCTACGGTCAGTGGAATTACGGAGGAACCGGTCAGTTTACTGTTCAATTGGGAATTTTCCAGTGGATTGGGCTGATTTTATCTCCGGTTGCCGGCTTTTTATTCTTCAGAAAAAAAGATAAAAATTATTTCCTAGTAATGATCTCTGTCCTATATACGCTTGCTGCTGTTTTTTTAATGTTGCCTGTATCTAGCCTTCTTTGGGCTAAAATAATGCTTTTGCAGAATTTTCAGTTTCCCTGGAGGTTTCTGGCGATTACGGTTTTTTCCACAGCTGTTTTGGGTGCGTTATTGCTGCAAGTTTTTCCCAAAAAGATCCAGCTGTATCTGGCGGTAATTTTTATAGCCATAATTTTATTTATCGGCAAAGATTATATTAAACCTAAAGATTATCTCTACCGTCCGGAAAGTTTTTATACAGGTATCTACAGCGGTACGACCGATACCGGGGAAAGCAGTCCTGTTTGGTCAGTTAGATTTATGGAGCATAGGCCAAAAGCTCATTTAGAAGTTCTGGACGGAGCAGCCTTCGTAACGGAAATAAAAAGAACCAGCATCTACCATGCTTATACGGTTAAGGTTAGTAGAAGAACATTATTTGCCGAAAATACGCTTTTTTTTCCCGGCTGGAGAATTTTAGCTAACGGTCAGCCGCTTAACATTCAATTCCAGGATCAGCATTATCATGGAATTATGACTTTCTTTCTTGATCAGGGCAGCTATAGAATTGAAGCAATTTACGGGGAAACTAAACTGAGGCGATTTGCGGATGCAATATCGTTTATCAGCTTGATTTTTCTATTGGGTTTTGCCGGCTTTAGAATTGTAAAGAAGTGATTTTGATGTTATGATTGGCGAGTATGAAGAAAAATAGCCTTTCGGTTGTCTTAGCAACCTATAATGAAGAAGAAAATTTACCTGTCTGCCTTGATAGCGTTAAGGGGCTGGCGGATGAAATTATTGTTGTTGATGGTTCTTCCGAGGATAAAACCGCAGAAATTGCCAAAAAGTATGGCGCAAAAGTAAAAATAACCACAAATAAAGCAAATTTCCATATTAACAAACAGATGGCCATAGACATGGCTGTCTGTGATTGGATTTTACAATTAGATGCAGATGAACGCGTCTCCGAAGAACAAAAAAAGGAAATTAAAGAAATTCTAAATAAGAACCTGGGGGAATTTGCGGGATATTGGATGCCAAGAAAAAATTGGTTCCTGGGCAGATTTTTAATGAAAGGCGGACAGTATCCTGATTACACTTTAAGGCTCTACAGGAACGGAAAAGGCCGACTTCTTCAAAAAGATGTTCATGAACAGGCTGTCGTTGAGGGGGAAGCGGGTTATCTTAAAAATGCACTCCAGCATTATCCGTATAAAGATTTTTCCCATTATATTAAGAAATGGAATAGATATAACGTTTTTTTTGCAAATCAGATAAAAGAAGAGTTAAAGAATAAAAATAGCTTGCAGAAATTTTTATATGGGACAGGATATTTGGTTATTAAACCGTCCCATTGGTTTCTGACTACTTATATTAGGCACAAAGGACTTATGGATTCCTGGGAAGGTTTTGTATTTTCATTTTTCTCCGCACTTAGGTTTCCCGTTTCTTATTTGAATTACCTTTTTGGTAAAAATGTATAAAAAATTCTTAAAAAGTTTTGATAATTTAAAAATCTTCAGTTATTTTAAAAATCCTGATAAATATAGAATTTCGGTAATCTTAATTGTTTTATTGTCTTTTGTCATTAGGTTCTATGACTTTTCAGGCAGATGGGGAATAGGTGCAGACAGCGCCAGGGATGCATTAATCGCTCTTGAAGCGCTACACAGACATCAATTGCCTATGATGGGGCCGTTTAGCTCTGCCGGACCATTTGTTACCGGCGGAATTTATTACTGGCTGATAATGGCTTCTTATATGATTTTCCCTTTTTTAACTGCTCCCTGGGTTCTTACCGGGTTAGTCAGCGTTATCAGCGTTATTCTCCTCATGTATCTGGGAAAAATTTTAGTCGGAAGAAGTTTTTCTCTTATTATAGGAGTTTTAGCAATGCTTTCTCCCCAGTATGTCGGGATAGCAATTGAACTTAGTAATCCCGGTTTTGTTATAGTTTTTTCAATTTTAACAATAATTTTTTTCGTTAAGCTTTGGCAGAAAAACAAGTCTATTTTTAGTCTTTTAATGGGACTGTCAATTGGGTTGGCAATAAACATGCATTATCAGGCGATAAGCTTACTGGTTTTTCTTCCGGCTGTTTTATTTGTTCCTAAGAGTTCTTTGAAAAATAAAATAATTGCTTTTTTTCTTGCTCTTTTGGGAGTTTTTGTCATATCTTTGCCGATATTATATTGGGATTTTCATCAGAATTTTGCTAATACCAGAAACATCCTCGACTATTTGCTTATAGGGCAGTATAGAATTTATTTTCCTAACAGCTGGAGGCTATTTCTGTTTAAATATTTTCCTTCATATTGGGCCAGGGATACCGGTAATTATTTCTGGATTGGTTTAATTTTATTTATTGCAAGCGGATTGGCTTTTGTTTTATCTGTTTTGCGTAAAAAAGTTTTTTCTCAAATGTTGTCTTTGGGAATAATATTTTTAATATTACTTTTTATAAATAAATCCTACAGGGGAGAAAGGTCAGATAATTATATGCTATATTTATCTCCCCTTATTCTGATTTTTACCGCATTTATGATTAATCAATTTTTTAGTTTCAAAAATAGAATAATTAAATTAGCGGGATTGACTGTTCTAATACTGCTTATATTTATAAATTTAATAACCGTAAAAAATATTTTAGGTTATAAAAATATAATGGTATGGGAAGAAACGATTATTAAAAGCCTTAATGAGAAGTATCCAAATCAAAAATTCTCAATTTACGATTATAAGTATCAAAATTATAAGTTCAGTCTGCCTTTAAGTCTTTTATTAAGAAGTGAAAATAAATTAGACATAAACGGTGTAAAGATTGGTGTCAATTGTTATGGAAAGGATTGTCCGGATAAGGCACATTCTGTTTTAATAAAACCAGTTAGAGTAGTTGATTTGGGTGACGTAAATCCGGCGAAATTGGATATAAAAAAGGGCATCTGGATAACAGTTAATCCGTCTTCAGTTTACAATAATCAAGTGGGGTGGCTTAATAAAAGCCAATTAAAATCTACTTTCACTTTTTCTTTTGAAAAATATATAATAGGTATGTTAGGTAAAATATGAAAATTCTAGTGACTGGCGGAGCGGGCTATATTGGAAGTTTTATGTCTAAAAGACTTCTTGAAAGAGAAGACGAAGTTATTGTTGTGGATAGCTTAGAAAGAGGATATAAAGAAGCAGTTGATCCTAGGACAAAATTATACGTTGGCAATCTTTTAGATAGGGAATTTATTTCCAAAATTTTTTCAGAAAATAAATTCGACGCAGTAATTCATTTTGCAGGATATATATCTATGGGTGAATCAATGGAAAATCCATATATCTATTTCCAGAATAATGCTTTTGCTTCCCTTAACGTAATGGAGGAGATGGTAAAAACAAAAACGAATTACCTAATTTTTTCATCATCAGCCGGAGTTTATGGAAATCCAATAAAGCTTCCCATACAGGAAGATCATCCTAAGAATCCGGAGAACCCGTATGGTGAAAGTAAATTAATGGTTGAAAAATTAATGGCATGGTATCAAAAAACTCACGGAATAAATTCTGTTGCTCTTAGATATTTTAATGCTTCCGGGGCGTCTCTTGATGGAAAACTCGGGGAGAATCACAATCCGGAAAGTCACATAATACCGAATATAATAAAAGCTATTTTAAACAAAGAAAAATTTAAGCTATATGGTACGGATTATAATACAAAAGATGGGACTTGCGTGAGAGATTATATTCATGTGATTGACTTGGTGGAAGCTCATGTTTTAGCACTTGAAAAGTTAATTAAAGACAAAGGAATGTTCGTATACAACGTAGGCACAGGAAACGGATACTCCAATAAAGAAGTTGTTGAAACGGTTAAAAGAATTTCTGGTGAAAGCTTCCAAGTTGATGAAATAGCGAGAAGACCCGGAGATGCAGACACATTGATAGCAGATGCTTCAAAAATAAAAGCAGAACTTGGCTTTGATCCAAAATATTCGGATTTAGAAATGATTGTTAAAACTGCATGGGAATGGCACAAAAAATTGAACATTAAAAAATGAAAATCGCCATAGATATTTCGCCTCTTAAAAATGGACATTATTTACAACACCGGGTGAGAGGAACGGGATTTTATCTACGAAACCTGCAAGTATCTCTTGAGAAATATTATCCGGAAAATAAATATGTTTATTTTAATAGAGGGGATACGTTGAATAAAGATATTGATATTGTTCATTATCCTTATTTTGAGCCATTTTTCCTAACACTTCCGGTATTTTCAAAAAATAAAAAAATTGTTACTGTTCATGACTTAACTCCTTTAGTTTTTCCTCAACATTTTAAATCAGGGTTAAAAGGCGTATTGAAATGGCAAATTCAAAAACTAGCCCTAAAGAATGCAAATGTAATAATTACCGATTCTGAGTCTTCTAAGAAAGATATTATTAAATACACTGGAGTTATGTCATCAAAAATAAAAGTTGTGTATCTGGCTGCAGGGGAAGAATTTACAATGATCAAAGATCGAAGATCAAAGATAGAAGATATTAGGACAAAATACAAGCTTCCACAGAAGTTCGTATTGTATGTTGGAGATGCAACGTGGAATAAAAACTTGCCAAGATTGATAGAAGCGTCGTCCAAGATTAATGTACCTCTTGTAATGGTAGGAAAAGCTTTAATTGATAAAGAAATTGACATACAAAATCCATGGAATAAGGATTTAGTAAAAGTTCAGGGTCTAGCAGAAAAAAATAAAAATGTTTTTCGTTTGGGTTTTGTTTCTTCAGAAGATTTAGTTATTTTATATAATTTAGCAACTCTTTTTATTATGCCTTCTATTTATGAAGGTTTTGGATTGCCAATTCTTGAGGCAATGAGTTGTGGATGTCCTGTGGTAGCGTCAAATGGAGGATCTTTAACTGAGGTTGTAGGAAAAGCTGGGAAATTTGTTGATCCATACAATATAGATAGCATTACAATAGGTATTGGCGAGGTTTTTAACAATCCGATTTTGCAAAAAGAGCTTTCGCAAAAGGGAATAATTCAAGCAAAGAAATTTACATGGCGCAAAACTGCTGAAAAAACAATGGAAGCATACAAAAGTATTATGGTTCTAAGATAACATCCGCAACTTTTTCTCCCAGTTCTACCGCATAATTTGTTCCTCTGTCCCAGGGATAGACTTGTTGCATGTTAGCAAGGTAAATATTTTCTAGAGGAGTTTTAAATGGCGGAATAATCTTTGAATAATTAATGGGGATGATGGGCTGAGCAAAGGGATCAGAAAAAAGATGGGTATCTATAAGGTGTGATTTATATGTTTTGTTTATTTTAGTGAGCAGAGGATTATAAATTTTCAATAAATCATTTTTATCCATATTCATGAAAGGATGATTATTGGGTAAATAATTTCCAAGATATACAAGATGTTCGTTGTTGTAATATTTTTTGTCCATAAAATTCGTATGTTCGACAATTGCTGTAAGGGGGAAGCTTGTATCGCAGATATTCAGCCAATAAGTTTTGTCTTGGAAAAATGGTTTTCTTAAACGAAGAACAAGATTTGTTGTACCCAGGCCCTCTAAATCTAAAAGTTTTTGCTTGTAAGCCGTTGACAGCTGTGGAGTTATTTGTGCAAATGCGAAAGAAGGTAAAGTCACGATTACTTTATCAAACGTTAAGTCATTTACTTTAATAGTATTATTTTCTTGGGCGGCTATTTTCCCCACTTGCGTTTTAAATAAAAATTTTCCTCCTTTTTTTTGAATCTGGGATGAAATTGCATTCGCAAATTCCAAAAATCCTCCTTGAGGATAAGCTAAAGACGATGTTCTTTTGACTATGCGTGCCCAAAACCAAGCAATCGAAATATCTTGGGCAAATAATCCAAATTTTTTAATAAACAAAGGCTCCCACAATATTTTATATGGTTTTTCTCCCATCATTTTTAGCAAGAAATCAGAAGCTTTATACTGCTCTAAGTGTTTCCAAAAAGGATTATATTTCAATAAGGCGATGGTTAGCCCCATTCTTAATCGTTGAAATAAGCTAAGCTCTGGAAATTTTAATACATCAATAGGAGAATCAAGCTTGTAGAATTTATTTTTAACATAGACAGATGTTTTTGGGCGTTTTGTAAGGATCGGATATTTAATCTCTTTTGCTAAAGCTAGAATATTATTATCATTAGTAAACCAGTGGTGATAATATTCTTCAAGGGGCCATTGCCATTTAGGTATCATAAAACCAGTAGCAAGACCGCCAGGGAGAGAATCTTTCTCAAAAATAGTAATTTGATGTCCAGCCTTAAGAAGTTTGAGTCCAGCGGCAAGACCTGTAAATCCAGCTCCAATTATTGCAATTTTCATTACCTTTTTAAATTTAGGTACCACGGATTATTATCCTTTACCATTTTATCTACGATTTCAGGCATTTCTTTTTTGTTTTCCGGCCATAGTGCCTTAATATTGCTAAATATCTTCATGATTTCCTTGTCTTCTTCTGCCCAGTGAGAGAATCCATCATGGATATAGTCTCTATTCCGGCTCATGCCAATAAGTTTTACAGGTGTTTTTTCATGATTAATATAATTTCTTATTGTCTCAAAGGGTCTATATAGTAGAAAGCTGGTAATACTGTAAACAAATGGAATCTTATTGCTGAGAGCCAGTCCTGTTGCTATGCCTATCATTGCTTGTTCGGCAGCACCGCAATTGATAAATCTTTCCGGAAAGTCTCTTTTAATATAATCAAAGGTTTTGTAGCCTAAATCTCCAACCAAAAGCCAAATTCTTTCGTCATTCGCCATTTGTTTGTATAATTCATAGGCGAACCAACCACGCATACTATCCTGTCTACAGCCAATATCTAAATTTTTCATTTTAATAAATCCACCGCTTTTTCATAATCACTTTCATTCATAATGTAATAATGAGCATCTAATCCCTTAAGAAAGGGAAATTGATCTGTCGACGTTCTTGCGAAAATAACAGTTTTGCCGTTTTCCTTAATGGATTTTAAGGCGTCAATAATAGCATTTATATCATGTCCATTTATATCTTTAGCACGGTATCCATAGCCATTAATTCTTTTCATCAAAGAATTTGGATTAACTAAATCATATGCGCTCCATCCGTTAACATTTATTATTATTTTTAAATTAGTTATTTTGTTATCACTTACTATTCTCAATGCCTCCCAGATACTTCCTTCGGTACATTCTCCGTCGGAAATCAGACAGTAAACGTTTTTGTTTTTATCAGATATTGCCATGCCAAGTGCAATAGGCAATCCTTGTCCTAAGCTTCCTGTGGAGGCATCAATACCTAGCTTAGAGCTTCTGTCAGGATGATCATGTAAGGTTTTTATATCGGAGCTTTTAATAAATCCATTTTTTTCCAAAATGGCGTATAAAGCAATTCCAGCATGACCGCTCGATAGAATAAATTTTTCATCTTTACTCTTAACCTTATAGACTGCATCGATTAAATCAATTGAGCTAAAACATGATCCCAGATGAGACAAATTTTCCTTGTAGCTTATTTCTAAAATTCTTCGTCTTGTGCTTTTTTGCTCTGTGGTTAACGACTGAATGTTAAATGTATTCATGCTCGATTTAACTATAAGTATATCTTAGATTGTGTTCCAATGTAAACTTTGATTTCGGAAGCGCGTTTATTTTTAAAAGATTGTATAATTAGATTGTGAGAAAGCAAATTCAGTATTTCGGAAACTATTTTCTTAAGCATGAATTGGTGTCTGGTAGTCTTTATATTTTTAGCGGATCGATTTTTGGCAATTTTTTGGCTTTTGTTCTTAATCTTTTTTTGGCTAGAAATCTTTCTTATGCCGATTATGCAATTTTTGCATCTTTATTGTCAGTAATAACTCTTGCTGCTATTCCGTCAGGGTCAGTAAATACAATTATTGTTAAGTTTGCTACTGATTTTTTTGTAAAAAAACAAAACGACAAGTTAAAGACCCTTTACTTATTATTTTTTAAATTTATTTTAGGATTATCCTTATTTATAATATTTTTTTTCTTTATATTTTCAGTTCCTTTTAAGAATTATCTTCATATAGATAATATTTGGTATGTTATTGCCTCAGGATTTGCAATTGCCTCTTTTTACTTAAATGCATTAAATACGGCATTTCTTCAAAGCTTACTTAAATTTAAATTCATGGCCTTTATAAATATTATCGGAAGTTTACTAAAATTATCTGTCGGTGTAATTTTAGTTATTTTAGGATATAAGGTTTTTGGAGGACTTGGAGCTTTATTTTCCATGATGTTTGGAATGTATGTAGTAGCCTATTTTCCGCTTTCAAAAATTCTTAAAGTAAAGTCTTCAGATAAAAAAATATCTTTAAATATTAAGCAGATATTCTCTTATGCAGTTCCGACTTTTATTACAATTTTATTTCTAACTTCTTTTATTTCAATGGATGTAATCTTGGTTAAGCATTTTTTTAGTCCACGTATGGCAGGTTTTTATGCAGGACTTTCCTTAATGGGGAAAGTGATTTTTTATTTTACTGGGCCAATTCCCTTGGTAATGTTTCCGCTCCTTATTAAAAGACATGTTGTAGGAAAAAGTTTCAATAATTTATTTTATCTTGCGCTGGCCTTAGTAATTATTCCTTCTGTTGCTATTACTGCTTTTTATTTTATTTTTCCAAATTTTGTAATAAATCTCTTTTTGGGAGGAAGGGAATATCTTTACGTTGCGCCTTATCTCGGAATTTTTGGTTTATATCTGACTGTTTTTAGCTTAGTTAACGTATGTGTAAATCTTTTTCTTTCATTAAGTAAAACGAATATTTCCATACCTGTTATATTGGCGGCAATTTCTCAAATTATTCTAATTTATATTTTTCATTCGAATTTTTATCAGGTTATAGGCGTTTCTTTTCTTGTGCTTGTTATTCTTCTAATAGTTTTACTTTACCTTTTTTTCAAAAATTACGGTAATATTGGGAAATTTAAAGAAACTATAGTAGCTTTGAATGTCCCCACAACTTAACTTTGTGCTATACTTTGGCTATGGAACTGATAACTTTAGAGAATAAAGATAACATTAAATTAATAAAGGATGTGGTAATGCATCCGTACAAAATTAATGAAGATTCTTCGGGAGTATTGGTTGAGACAATGAAAAGGGATTGGGATGATGTCTATGGAAAGGGCAGGGAATTTTTTATGCAATATTACTCGGAAACACCTTCAGGTATGGCTAGGGATGAAACCGTGTGGCATTACCATCCGACTATTCAGGATGATCGGTTTTCGGTCGTAAAGGGTGAAATAGTGGTGGCGATTGGCGACAATAGAGAGGATTCGGAAACTAAAGGACTTTTAAACCTTTTTTACATAAATGCAAGGAAAAATCCATACATGGTCTTAATTCCCAGAAAAACTTTGCATGGCTTTATGGTAGTTTCCGAAGAGCCGGCGATTTTAATTAATTTTCCGACAGGATTATATAATTCTCAAGAAGAAGGACGGGTTCCATATGAAAAAGCTCAAATAAAAATATCCGATGGGATGCTTTTTTCTTGGGATTTGGTACGAAAAGAATTTCTCGGTTTATCTTCAGTAAAATGAAAGGATTAAAGCTTTTATCCCTTGTTGTTCCCGCTTACAAGCAAGAAAAAACAATCATAGAGGATATAAAAAACCTAGATAGAATCTTATCCTCTTTTTCCAATAGGCATGAAATAATTGTAGTTGTTGATGGGTTTTTAGATAAAACCTTTGAGAGAGCAAAAACTATAGAGAGTAAAGCTATTAAGGTTGTTGGCTATGAAAAGAATCATGGAAAAGGATATGCGGTAAAATATGGCGTTTTAAAAGCGCAGGGCGATATAATTGGATTTATAGATGCGGGCATGGATTTAGATCCATCAGGAATAATAGTTGCTTTAAATTTGATGGAGAACAACAAAGCAGATATAGTCGTTGGTAGCAAACTCCATCCTGATTCAAAAGTTAATTACCCTTTTGTTAGAAAAATTTTTTCCTGTGGATACAGAACGCTTAATAATGTACTTTTTGGGTTTAATGTAAAGGATACTCAAACTGGATTTAAATTTTTTAGAAAAAAAGTTGCTAAAGATGTATTTTCTAGGATATTGGTTAAAAGATTTGCGTTTGATATTGAGGTTTTAGCTGTAGCTTATAAACTTGGCTTTAGGAGAATTTATGAGACGCCTATAAAACTGGATTTTAGTAGAGAGAGTAGTATTACATCTGGAAGCTTCTGGAAAATAATATTGCATATGCTTTGGGATACTGTGGCTGTTTTTTATAGATTAAAAATTTTACATTATTATGATAAAATTGTACAATGATCCTCGTAAATAAAAGGTAACATATGAAAACGATAATTTTAAGCGGCGGAATGGGCTATAGGCTTAAGGAGGAGACAGAGTTTAAGCCTAAGCCAATGGTACAAATTGGAGGAAAACCTATTCTTTGGCATATAATGAAAATTTACGCATATTATGGATTTAATGAATTTATAATCGCTTTAGGTTATAAAGGTGATTATATAAAACAATATTTCCTCAATGAAAAAAACATGATTTATGATTTTAGTCTGGATACCTTAACAGGAAAAACAAAAGTTATAAAAAATGACGTTAAACCTGAAAATTTCAAAATAACCTTCGTTAACACGGGAGAAGAAACATTGCCGGGTGAAAGAATATTAAGACTTAAAGATTATATTCCTGATACGGATGAAAATTTTATGGTTACTTACGGAGACGGAGTATCTGATATTAATATTAAAAAACTGGTTGAATTTCATAAGAAAAAAAATACGATAGGCACTATATCTGGCGTACACCCCCGTAGCAAATATGGTCTTTTAAAAACGGACAGCAAAGGTATTGTGGAAGATTTTCAGGAAAAACCTGTTTTAAAAGACAGAACGAATGGAGGATTTATGATCTTTAAAAAGAAGTTTTTTGATTATTTAAGACCTGGAGAATTTGAACATGCATCTTTAAAAAGATTAGTTTCTAAAAGGCAGCTGTCAGTATTTAATCATGATGGATTTTGGCATTCAATGGATACATATCCTGATGTTGATGATTTAAATAAGCTGTGGAAAGAAGATCCAAAATGGAAAGTATGGAAATAAAAGGCAGGAACATATTGGTAACAGGCGGAACGGGTTTTATTGGAGGACATCTTGTTGAAAAATTAATTAATCTTCAGGCAAAAGTATTTGTTATTGATATAGAAATTGACCCCAAATCCTATTTTGCACAAAATAAATTGGAAAAAAAGTGCAAATTCAGTTTTGTTGATATTCGCAAAAAAAAGGCAGTTGAAGAATATTTTTTTGAAAATAAAATTGATTATATTTTTCATCTAGCCGCAGAGGCGATTGTAGAAAGGGCTTATGGTAGCCCCTATTTTGCTTTTGAAACTAATATTATGGGAACAGTTAACATCTTGGAACAGGTAAGGAAAAACAAAAAAATAAAAGGTCTGATTGCTGCGTCTTCGGACAAGGCCTATGGGAAAACTGAAAAAATATATACGGAGGATTCGCCTTTGAAAGGAGATCATCCGTATGATGTCTCAAAATCCGCAGCAGACCTTATCTGTCAAACATATTTCAAAACTTACAATTGCCCTATTGTTGTTACCCGTTTTGGCAATGTTTATGGAGAAGGAGATTTACATTTAAATAGAATAGTTCCGGGGATATGTGAGGCAGTTATTAAAAATAAAACATTAATGATCAGAAGTGATGGGACTTATATCAGAGATTATTTATATGTGAAAGATGTTGCTGACGGATATTTATTTCTGTTAAAAAATTTCGATAAGGTAAAAGGACAAGCATTTAATTTTTCATCAGGAGATACATTGTCGGTTTTAGATTTAATAAAGAAAGCGGAGAAGATATTAAAAACAAAAATAAACTATAAAATATTAAATAATGCAAAAAATGAAATCCCATATCAGCATTTAAATGATGAAAAAGTCAAGAAACTGGGATGGTCTTCTTGTTATAATTTTAACAATTCACTGCCTCTGGTGTTTGATTGGTATAAAAATTTATCATGAAGAGGAAAATCCCTACGGTAATGATTTCTCAGCATCCTGATAATGCCAGTAAACCTTCTTGGCATAATGAGGCATATATTAGAGATCACGATGAAGTAAAAGAATGCTATTTTGCATTTTCAGAGCTTGGTGTTTCTGAATACAAATGGGATTGGGAAGGAAAATTCGTTGATGAGTCTGTTTTTGAAAGACTAGTTAGTGAATATCCCTCTTTTTTTCACAAAAACCAATTAGGTAAGGATAAATTTTTAACTTTTCGCTTACCTGATTATAGAGTTCATACGGAATTTAGGCTAGGAAGAGCATTGCTGGGAATAATAAGTGCAGCAGGACTTGCTCGGGAAATAGGATTTCACTCGCCTCCAATATTCGAAGCGATATTGCCTATGACTCAATCAGCAGGAGAAATGATTTCAGTTCAAGACGCTTTTTCTGAATTAACTAATCTTAGGCATCCTCTCCACAGGAGTAGCGTAATTAAAAAAATTAATATAATCCCACTTTTTGAAGATATAAATAAAATTATAGACTCCTCTTTGATTTTGGAGGAATATGTTCATTTGCATAAGAATAAATTTGGAGCATTACCGTCTTACATTAGGCCATATTTGGCCAGATCTGATTCTGCCTTAAGTTCCGGCTTAGTCCCTTCTGTTTTAGCAATTAAAATAGCTTTATCGAGATATTCCAAATTCACTAAAGACACAGGCATTGAAACGTTTCCGATTATCGGCGCAGGATCTCTTCCTTTCCGTGGTGGTTTGACTCCTTATTTTATTACACAGTTTATGAAGGAATATAGCGGTATAAGAACTATATTGGTTCAAAGTGCTTTTCAATATGATTTTCCAAAAAAAGATGTTTTAACTGCGATAAAAAAAATAGATAAAACTTTACAGAGAGATAAAACTTTAGTAATTAGTAATGAAGATGAGAGAAAGATAAAAAAGGCGATTTCCGATTTCGAACCGTTTTATCAGAAAACTGTTACAAAGCTTGGACCTACTATATATAGTATAGCAATTTATATGCCTGCAAGAAGGGAAAGGTTAAGACATACAGGTCTTCTTAAATATCCAAGACTTATACAGGGAGTTAAGATACCTAGGGCAATAAATTTTACTGCCTCTCTTTATTCTATTGGTATTCCTCCCGAATTTATCGGGGTAGGAAGAGGAATAAAAGAAGCCAGGAAAAATAGAAATTTATCTACTGTTGAGAAATATTATTGCAATTTCCGTAGTGATTTAAAAAGGGCTGGGCGTTATCTTAACAAGAATGTTTTGTTATCCTTGTCTAAGAAATCACAAGGGTGGAGAGATATACAGCAAGATGTAAAAATAATCGAGGATTATTTGGGGCAGAAGCTTGAGCCTGAAACTATTCAGGAAAAAGCTCACCTGGTTTTTAGCGAAGGAATATATGAAAGATTTTCAAAAGGGATAGAAATGACAGATCTTATCGAAGAGGCGGCTATTTTAAGAAGAAGTTTAGGATAGATATATAAGTTGATAGAACAATTTGAATGGTATATGATTGGCATATTAAAAACAAATAAAAAAGAATCTATTTGATGAAACCAAAGAATTTAAAAACAAAAATTTTTCTAGACAGTGGAGATCCTCTTGAAACAAAAAAAACTCTTGAGCTTTTAGGTTTTTTAGATGGACAAACTACAAATCCAACTCTGATTGCTAAAAATCCGGAAGTAAGTAAGAGAATTAAAATGGGCAAAAAATTCACAAAGAAGGAAATTTACGCTTTTTATAGAAAAGTAATTCAAGAAATTTCAAGAATTATTCCTCAGGGTTCAGTATCAGTTGAGGTATATGCCGATTTCAATACGACATCATCTGAAATGCTTAAAGAGGCAAGAGAAATGTTTTCATGGATTCCAAATGCTCATATAAAACTTCCGATCACAAAAGAAGGGCTTATAACTGCGCATCAAGTCGTGAAAGAAGGAATGAGAGTTAATATGACATTGTGTTTTACGCAAGAACAAGCTGCTGCTGTATCGCTTGCAACAAGAGGCTCAAATAGAGGAAACGTTTTTATATCACCTTTTATAGGAAGACTGGACGATATGGGAAAAGATGGTATGAGTTTAATCTCAAACATTTTAAAAAGCTATAAAAATGATAAAAATAATAAAGTGGAGGTTTTGGCTGCAAGCGTAAGGAATCTATCTCATTTTTTGTCTTCCTTAAGTCTTGAATGCGATATTATAACAGCACCATTTTCAGTTTTATCAGAATGGGCAGAAAAAGGATGTCCCATTCTGACTAGTCCATATATTCCTCAGGCAAATTTAGAAACAATCCCTTTTGATAATTCACCCTACTTATTAACGGATTGGAAACAAATTAATATAGAAAATGAATTAACCAGGAAAGGAATCGAAAGATTCTGTGTCGATTGGAAAGCTCTTATTGTCTAAATTATAAAATAAAATTGGAAAAGTAACTTGAATAGTGGAGATTTATTCAGATTAAATATCTAATAATTTGTGAAAAAGGTTGGAATATCTATTATTGCTTGAGTTTATGGTAGCAGCAAACAAAATAAAACTTTCAGATTATCTCATTAACTTTTTAGAAAATGTTGGAATAAAACATGCATTTTTGATACCGGGTGGCGGGAATATCCACATAATAGATTCAATCGGAAAATCAAAAAAAATAAAATATATATGTAATACTCATGAACAAAGTTCTGCAATAGCCGCAGAGTCTTACTCTCGTTTAACTGGAAATATTGGTCTGTGCATTGTAACTTCAGGTCCGGGTGGGACAAATGCTATTACTGGAGTAATGGGAGCATGGGTTGATTCAATTCCCATGATAATTATTTCCGGACAAATAAAAAGAGAAACCATTGGAGCAGGCAAAGGTGTACGTCAGTTAGGAGATCAGGAAATAAATATTATTGACATAGTAAAACCTATTACAAAGTATGCAGCCGTCGTAATGAATCCTCAAGATATTCGCTATCATCTCGAGAAGGCTTTTTATATTGCAAAATCTGGTAGACCAGGTCCAGTCTGGCTAGATCTCCCATTGGATATCCAAGCCGCAAAAGTAGACACAGGAAAATTGACTTCATTTAAGTCGGCGGAAATAAAAATCGCAGGAGAAAAAGGTATAGAGAAATCAGTCTTTGACGTTATTGAAAAAATAAGAAGGGCTAAAAGACCTGCATTGTTAATAGGTAATGGCGTGAGGTTAGCCCACGCGGAAAAAGCTATCATGGAGCTCATTAATAAGCTCAAGATTCCTATTCTTACAGGATTTGTGGGTTACGATTTGGTTTCTTCCGAAAATCCTTATTTTGCAGGTAGACCGGGGACTGTTGGGCAAAGAAGCGGGAATTTTGTTCTGCAGAACTCTGATTTGTTGTTGGTAATTGGATCAAGATTAAATATAAGAATGATTGGATATAGCTATGAATCAGTCGCGCGTGAAGCCTACAAAATAATGGTGGATATTGACAAAGAAGAAATTAATAAAAAAACAATCAAAATGGATATGAAGTTAAATTATGATGCAGGAAATTTTATCCGGGAGATGAACAAGCAACTCATTAATAGTCCTTTAGATTTGAAGATGAGTCCTTGGATTAAGAAGATGAATCATTGGAAAAAAAAGTATCCCGCAACTCTAAAAGAGTATTGGGATCAAAAGAAATTCACAAGTCCATATTGTTTCATAGACACCCTTTCGAAATATTTGAAAGGCGACGATATTATTGCTGTTTCCAACGCTTCTGCGGTAGTTTGCACTTATCAAGCATTGAAATTCAAGCAAGGATTAAGAGTTATTGCAAATTCAGGCTGCGCGGCAATGGGATATGGACTTCCGGCTGCGGTAGGAGCATGCTTTGCCAATAATAAAAAACAAGTAATTTGCATAGAGGGTGATGGGAGTATTCAAATGAATATTTCCGAATTGCAGACTATCGTTTATCATAAATTACCAATTAAAATATTTATTTACAATAATGATGGATATGTTTCCATCCGGCTTACGCAAAATACTTTTTTTAACAGGAAGTATGTGGCAACAGATTATGCGACCGGGGTGTCATGTCCAGATTTTATTAAAATTGCAAAAGCATATGGAATAAAATCAGAAAAGATAGAAAACAATACTCAATTAAACGGTAAAATAAAAACAGTATTGGCATATAAAGGGCCAGTTTTGTGCGAAATAATGGTATCCCCGAATCAGGAATTTCATCCTAAAGCTGCATCACAACAGCTACCGGACGGATCATTTGTTTCTCAACCACTTGAAAATATGTACCCATTCTTAAGCAGGGCAGAATTAAAAGAGAATATGCTCATACCATTATTAGATGAAAAATGAAATGAATGTATTCTTAACAGGTGTCAATGGTTTTGTAGGATCACATCTGAAAAAATACCTTGAGAAAAAATATAATATTCTAGCTCCATCCCGTAAGGATTTGAATCTTTTAAGTGAAGAAGATGTAGACGATTTTTTCAAAAGGCACAATATAGATGTTGTTGTTCATGCTGCTTTGGTTGGGGGTAGCAGGAAAGAAGAGGCAGCGGAAAGTGCTTTGAACCAAAATCTGCGCATGTTTTTTAATATTATTAAGAATAAGAGACGGTTTAAGAAAATGATTCATTGTGGTTCTGGAGCTGAATATGATAAGCGTTTCCCGATCGTAAAAGTAAAAGAGGAAGATTTTGATAAAAGGATTCCTATTGATGAATACGGATTGGGCAAATATGTCTGTTCTAAATATATTGAGGGGATTGAAAATATTGTTTGCTTAAGAATATTTGCCTTATTTGGTTCAGGTGAGGATTATAGGTACCGTTTTATTTCAAATGCCATATGTAGGAATATCTTTGGTATGCCCATCACCATGAATCAAAATGTGTACTTCGATTATATTTATATAAAAGATTTTCTTAGAATAGTTGAATATTTTATTAATAATAAGCCAAAACACAAATTTTATAATATTGGAACAGGTAAAAAAATAGATCTAAAAAGTATTGTTGCAAAAATTAATGGAATAACGGATAGGAAATCTGAAGTAGTTATTCGAAGACAGGGGTTAAGCAATGAATACACATGCAACAATGAGAGATTGCTTCGCGAAATAAAGGGTTTCAAATTTACTGGTCCTGATACTTACACGAAAGAGTTGTACGCGTGGTACAGGGGTAATAAAAAATTTATAAAAAAAGAAACTATATGAAAAAAGCTGTATTGTTTGATTATGACGGGGTGTTTGCCAATACAATGGGAGATATGTATAAAGCGTGGAAGCATTCATTCTCTCTTCATAAAAATATTGAAATTTTCAAGCAAGAGTTTTTTTTAATGGAAGGATATACTGCAAAAAGAATTGCAGAGGAGCTATGCAATAAATATAAGGTTGATAAAAAGGATATAGATATTATTATTAAAGATAAAGAAAATTACTATTTTAAGAATAATAAATTTAAATTATTTAGTGGAAT
>CAIQLZ010000017.1 GCA_903872785.1 Candidatus Levyibacteriota bacterium | reverse complement strand
ATTCCCCGTTCTCTTTCCAATGGGTTTGAATCAAGGATAGTCGTTTGGTTCATTTCTGCTTCGTTTGCGCGGAAAGCATTAAACTGCTTAAGCATAAAGTCAACCAGTGTCGTTTTTCCATGATCAACATGGGCAATTACGGCAATGTTCCGAATATTTTCCGATTTCATAAAAATTTCCTCACTTAACTTGGGAAGGGATAAGCAGGTACTACTTTGCTTTTCTGATTACAATTATAGCAGAAAACTTCTGTTATTTACTTTTTGAATTAGGTTTGCTAGTGTTTTAAACATGGGTACTAAGAGACCTGGCAAGAAAACCAAAAGAAAAAAAGCTGCAAAAGGTATTTTTATAATACTGCCGTTTATAATATTAATTTTATTTTCCTATTCTTTTATAAATTTAATTAACTCAAAAAAACCCGAAGAGCAGTTAATTCCGGTAAAAGCTTTGGGGAAAATCGGTTTAACTCCCTCGCCGACTCCCTCAATTAGTCCGACTCCGACACCAACTCCAACTCCCACTCCTGTTCCTTTAGTTGGTTATTGTTTAAATGTCCCTGTTTTGATGTATCATCATATCCAGCCCAATTCGCAAGCTCAAGCCCGCGGGCAAAAAGCCTTTTCTGTTGACAACGGCGAATTTGATCAGCAGATGGGTTATTTGACAAACAGCGGATATTCAATTATTTCCGCCAAACAGCTGGTAGATGCTCTGATCAATCACACGGGGTTGCCGCAAAAAAGTATTGTTATAACTATGGACGACGGATACAATGATATTTATCAATACGCATATCCTGTTCTCCAAAAATATCACCTAATTGCCAATTTAATGATTGTAACCGGTCTTCTGGGCGGGGCTGATTATCTTTCATGGGGACAGCTTGACGAAATGGTCCATAGCGGTTTGGCTTATGTTACCGATCATACCTGGTCCCATTATTCAATAGCGCATGGCTCAGTTGAGAAAATTAAGTACGAGATCGCAACGGGAAAGCAGCAATTGCAAGACAACACCGGTCAGAACGTTGATTTATTTACCTATCCGTATGGCGCATTCAGCGTAGAGGCAATCTCTATTTTGCGTAATGAGGGAATGATTGCGGCTTTTTCGGAAATCCCGGGGCACTGGCAATGCGATTCATTTCTGATGACTCTGCACCGTAGCCGTATCGGTAACGCTCCGCTTACCCATTACGGTTTATAATTAGTAGTTTTTGATATTCAAAGCCGTATTTTGTTCCATTGTTTTTCGTATATTTTTCCCGTATTCTTTGAATATGGGGAAGATAATTTTGCATATTGATTTTGATTCATTTTTTGCCAGCGTTGAACAGCAGGATAATTTAAAGTTCAGAAATAAGCCTCTCGGAGTAACTGCGACAAACGGCAGAACCTGCATTATCGCTTCGAGCCGGGAGGCAAAAAAAATAGGTATTAAAACGGGATTGCGTACCTATGAAGCTTTTAAAATTTGCCCAAGCCTTAATCTTGTTCCGGCAAACTTTATTAAATATCTGGAAATATCTAAAATTTTTTTAGCTATCTGTAAAAATTTCTCGCCTTTTATTGAGCTTTTTTCAATTGACGAAGTTTTCATGGATGTTACGCAAACCGTTCATTTGTTCGGCGGAACTTATAAAATGATTGAAAAAATAAAAAAGGAAATTAAGGAAAAAATCGGAGAGTGTATTACGGTTTCGGCCGGCATTTCTTGCAACCGGTTATTATCCAAATTGGCATCGGGCATCAATAAACCGGACGGAGTCTTCGAAATTACAAAAAGTAATTTAGAAGAAGTATACGCCAGGTCTAATCTAACCGATGTTTGCGGAATCGGAGAAAGAATAAAATTAAGGCTAAATAAAATCGGCATTCATACTCTTTTGGAATTGCGGGAGGCAAATTTATTGTTATTGATTTCAGAGTTCGGAAATTGCGAGGGGCATTTTTTAAAAAATATCGGCTTAGGACAAGATTCGGATTCACTTAATTCTTTCAGTGTGGTTCCATCTGTCAGGTCAGTCGGCCGGAATTACTGTCTTCCTCGAAATGAATATGACAGAAAAATTGTTCTGCAAAACATTTATGAATTATGTGAAGAAGTTTGTCTTAAATTAAGACGGCTTAATAAAAAAGCCAGAACCGTCGGGTTTTATCTTAGTGGAAACATCAGTCTGCATGGAAGAAAAACTTATCGGGGATATTTTGATACGGGAAAAGAAATGTTTGATTTATTAACAAATTTAGCTCATCTAAATAAGTTTAAATACGTCAGGCAAATTAGGGTTATGGTTTCGGGCCTGGATGACAAAGACAATGCTCCCCTATCTCTTTTTGACTCCGGAAAGAAAGATATGCTGATTTCCGCAATAGACAAGATTAATGACCGTTTTGGCGATCATACAATCCGCAACGGATTTTTATTATACGCAGATGAATTAACAACAGTCCCCAATGGATATATGGCAGATAGATACGAAAGATCAAAATTGGCGCTGGAGAACGTTTAATTTATCCGTACAAAAGCTGGCATTCGGAAAGTACGGAATTTTTTTTGTCGCTTGGGAGCCCCAAGATGTCCAAACAGGACGGATTTTTATGAACATCCGCTGCCAAAACTATGTGATTTGCGGCAAGTAATTGTTTTTGATTTTGAGTAAGACTGGTAAGAGCGGTAATCGGATAGAGTTTATATTTTTCAATTAAATCCCTGAAGGATCCTCTTTCGGGGTAGTCCCAGCTGATAACTTTCATATTGCTGCAGAGTGCGTAGCTTAGAGCGTCAGCAGTAATTTTGGTATTGGTGATAAGCCAGGCATCGTGAAGATTATTTATTTCCCTTACGTCCTCGAATCTTGCCTTGGTATACAAGGAGACATGGATTTGAGATTTAGTTCCTGGACTGTTATGGAATTTGCATTCAATCATTGATTTTGTCTGATTTTTTTCGGCAAGAATATCGATCTCGTGAGAAACGCATTTGCCTTTTAAAATTTGTCTGACCTTAGTATTGTACCCTTCCATTTTCAGGATATCCGAAATATAATCTTCAAACGGATATCCGGTCGGACCTAGATCCATAATCGCCTGTCTTAGGCTGTACTTCGTGTGACTGGAAGGGTAAGTAGATTTCTTAAGGAATTCTAAGATGCATTGATAAATTTCCGAAGTCGGAATGTTGTCATATAGCTTACTTTTTATACTGGCAATTGCCTCGCTTTGAATGTTTTCCGGCACTCCGACCCGGTTAAGAGATAAGCGCAGCTTATCTTCGCTGAAAGGTTCTATTTGTCCCGCGGCTTTTAGAACATTGGGCATATTGATATCTTACAACAAAACTCCCGGCTTTTTAAAGACTACAAACTCATCTTTCTCAAATACTTTGAAATAATTTTTGTCTGACTTCATGCTGTTAACCATTTTTATTTGGGCAGTAAGGGACGGCTGTGCGAATTTATCGTTTAATAAAAATAAAATAACGTCTGCGCGGTCTATTCCTAAAGGAATTGTGGAAACTTTTTCTCTGCGGGAAAGATGCGAACCTAGGTTATTGGTGGCGGCGACGGAGTACTCCTTCGGAATTGTAGTCAGAAATTTTCTGACGACTATTTTATTAGGATACGGATGAATAAACATGTCAATGTTGGGATTTCTGGATCCGGGTAAGGGTCCCAAAAAATAGCCTGATAAAAGCGTAAAAATCAAGAGATATAATCCCAGATAAAGTTTGGGAATTTTCGGAAACCATTTAAAGATATTTTTTACCGCAAAAATTGCGGAAATGAATATGAAAGGAGTAACTGTTGCGCTGTATTGATAGTAAATCTGCCGGAGCTGCGCATTGTTGCTAAGTAGGCTGATCAATAAATCCGGAACAGCAAAGATCAGATAGAGGGGAGATAAAACAGAAATAAATCCCACCGGAATAAGAAGAAGTTTTAGATATTCCAAGTGGCTGCTCTCAAAAAGAAGTGGAATAATCTTCTGAGGAGACAGAAAGATAGTCTTAATAATTCCGGCCGGCGTACTGCCAAGATCCGCGTAATAAGCCAGGGCAAAATGTTGTTTTCCCAGGGCCTGAGGGATGGCAGATGTTATTAAGTAGGCAAAAATTACCAGCGAAAAACAGATTATTCCTATTCCCCAAAATTTTATCTTTTTTGCTTTTTGAAATAATAAGGGAAAACCAAAAAGAGAACAGATAACCCAAACTTGTTCTTTGGTAATGCCCGATAAAATTAGAAAAAGCGTTAACAGGGCATATCTCTTCTTAAGCAGGAAATAAAAAGCAGCCAGTAAAAGAGTAGTCGCCAGAGTGACGGCGTGGAAATCATATAAATTCGTGTATTGGACCGAAGGATTCATGAGAAACAGGAATCCGAAAATTAAAGCCAGGTTTTTGTTTCTGAGAATTTCCCTGGCGATTAGAAAAACAAAAATAGCTCCCAGTCCAAGAGCAATAGTTTGGATTAGCAATAAGGTTTTAGGAGAAGACCAGAGGAGATAAAACGGAGATAACAAAATAAGCATAAAATCCGCATGCACCGACAGTCTGGAGATGATGATTCCGCTGTCATTTGACGCTTGGAAAATCCGGCCGTTAATTGTGTTCCAGACAACTTGATCCATGTTGCCCAGGTCAAAGCGGCCGGTGTAAAAATTATCGTAGCGGAGAAAAGCGGCAATTGCAAAATAGACAATGTAAAGGTAGATGAAGATTCCCAGAATAAGTTCGTGTTTGTATTTTTTAAAAAATTTTCCCATACTTTGTGCGCCTGGAGGGAATTGAACCCCCGGCCCTCTCGTCCGAAGCGAGATGCTCTAATCCGCTGAGCTACAGGCGCAACATCTAGATTATAGCAAAATATACTGAAGGATGACTGATTATCTGGGAGTTTTTATTCCAAATCTTCTCAGCTCTTTTAACAGCGTCTTAACCGGAAGACCGATTATATTGTCATAATCTCCTTCAATTTTATTTACAAATGTTTTCGGCAATTCCTGTATTCCGTAAGCGCCTGCCTTATCAAATGGTTTTTTTAAAGTAACGTATTTGTCAATTTCCTTTTTGGAAATTTTATTAAAATATACCTTACTTTTTACGGACTTAGTTATAAACCTATTGTTTTGTGTGTCATAAAGAGTAAATCCTGTGACAACCAGATGCATTTTTCCGCTGAGAAATTCCAAGACTTTTTTGGCATCTTTTTTGTCCTTAGGTTTTCCAATAACTTTCCCGCTACAGGCAACCAGCGTGTCCGCAGTAATTATTATTGAGTTATTAATTTTTTTAGAAAAAGTTTTTGCTTTTTCCAAAGATATTTTTTCGACCAATTCACGAGCTTTTAATTTGGGGTCGGAATATTCCCGAGATTTATTTTCAACGACTTTAAACTTAAGACCTGTTTGATCAAGTAGCGCTTTTCTCCTGGGTGAAGATGATGCAAGAATAATTTGTTTCATAAATGCCTAGATTATTTAAGATTTTTATTGTAAACCATTGAATTATGTGCGTCAACAATTAAGTCAGATTTGGGAGTATAATTTTATATTTATTTTTTTCTTTTGATTATTGAAGTAAGCAGTGAATTTTAAGCAGTTTTCTTAAAAAGGATTTTCCTGCAGTGCGCTGACAATTAACCTTTTTTCATCATAAAAACCCGTGCAGGTATAAAGAGTCAGAGTTCGGTTTTTTGTAGGCTCAATTACTTGAGTTTGATTTGGATAAACAGCCGTAATTTTATTTACCTTATATCTAAACCAGTTTTTTTTGGTGAAAACGTAAATAATGTCGTTTTTCTGAACATCTTTTAAATTGTAAAAAAGTCCTTGTCTGGCATGGGCAAAAATTACCGTATTTCCCTTTTGTCCCGGATGCCCGCTTCCCAGTCCGTATGAGGCAGTATTGTCCGATAACTCCCAATAACCGTTGACTATTTTGGCATTAATGACCCGAAGATCTATGCTGACTTTTGGAATTAGTATTCTGACCGGATTATCTTGTGTTTCTTGTGACGCAAAAAGCGAAGAGTTTATTTTAATCGGATTATTGTTATTTATTCTGGGGGGAAAAAATATTTGAGGTAAAAAAAGAATAACCAGAGCGAGAATCAGAAAAATCAGCCCGATAAATTTATTAATCAAAGTTTTTTTTTGAGTCTTAGATTCTTTGAGGTTTTCCTTTTTCCGCTCAAGGATTACTTTTTTAGGCATTCTTTTTGAAGAATCTCAATCCTGCCAGCGTCATTCCCATGGCTCCGAAAAGCTGGATAAAAGTCAGAAGATAATTTTGGTCACCTGACGTACTTGAAAGACCTAAGACTTCCGGCCCTGTTGATGCGCCTAAAACTGCCTGTGACGAAGATGTAGTGCCGCTGCAATCATGACTTCCGCAGCCCTGGTTATCCGATTTCCCGTCTGATCTTCCGTCAGATCCGCCGCTAGTTGTTTGTGTGGATTGGTTTGTCGGAGTTGGTGTAACCGTCTCGTTTGGTGTTGGCGTAGCTGTCGCTGTTGGACAGCCTCCGCTTAACCATTCAGTTCCATCACAGTTACCTAATTCCTTTTCCTCGCAAACATCGTTTTGTATCCTATGACACAACACTTGATTTTCTGGTGTTGGTGTAGCTGTCGGGTTTGGAACTGTAAAGCCGGACAATTTGAATGTCCCGTCCTGCTGGGTTGAAGTTCTGGGTAAAGCAGTCATTCAGCTTACGACCGAATTCTAGAAGCAAAATACTGATTTTATTTACTGACAATTAAGTTGAGTTTTGCAGGCGTCTCTTGTTGATCCCGCAGGAATTCTGTCACAAGCAGAGCAGGCAGCTGAATTTGTGTTTACGCCCGTAGCAGTGCCGGTTGGTTGAACGGAAGGCAATGCCAGTGTTGAAAAGGTAATAGTAGCTGGGGGAACAAATATTGCGCTATCCCCGCTCCATCCCTGACAGGTATAGGAATATGATTGGTTAATGTCCGGCATTTGAGTTTTTGTATTCACGGGGGGAGTTGAGGGAGCAAGTTGTTCCTGGTTAATGGCCATTTTAATTCCTTGCTTACTTAAATCGCTCCATATATATGAGTATCCATTATGAACAATCATGTGTCCGTTCATTTTAGTTTGAGCAGAAGTTGTGGTAAAGTCTCCCCTTAGTTTGCCGCCGGCAACATAGAATGTTCCTTCTACGGTTGTTTCCTTAAGTTTATTGGAATAAGTGCACTTTTGTGATTTTCCGCTTGTAATTAAGCTTTTTAGCGTTCCCTGTATTGTTTGAGGCGAGGAAGTTGAATTCTTATTTTGAGAAGTAACTGCGCCTTGATTTTTAGAAGGCTGAGATTTATTCATAAACAAATAACTTCCAACAGCAATAAAAACCAAAATTATTAAAACGATTACTATATTCTTGTTCATTTGATTAAAAGTAGCATATTAAAATATAAAATGCAATAGCTATTTTGTTTTTATTCCTCTTTTTAAATTATTGAGTCTTGATTTTTAATTTAGCACAGGATAGTATTATCAATATCCGGGTTCCTAGGAATTAAGGAAGAAAGGGGGTGAAACATGAATTATTTAAACGATTTAAAAAAAACGCTTGATAAGTATTACGTTAAGCTGCCGAAATTTCCCAAAGGACTAAATAATTTTATTGTCTCGGTATCTCCGTGGTTAGCTCTGATATTCGGTGCTTTAGCGATATCAGCCGGGGTGCTTTCGCTTATGTCGCCTTTTGCAGTCATTGTGGGGCTGCACGGATACGCAGTTACAGTATTTATTTCACTAATAATATTATTAGTTCAGGGAGTAATCGAACTTTTGGCTTTCTCGCCTCTCAGGGGCAGAAAAATAAGGGGTTGGAATTTAATGTTCTATAGCCTAATGCTTAGCTTAATAAGTTCCATTGTTACTCTTAATGTTTTCTCTGTACTGAATTCTATATTAGGAGTTCTGATCGGATACTATATTTTATATCAGATCAAATCTTACTATAAATAATTACCTATAGCTTTTTCATCTTTAGGGTGAAAATATTGTAGTTTTATTGCTTCGGAGAATTGCGTATAGTATACTGTTTTGGGTTTACGTTCGAGCGGGTCGCTAGCTCAATTGGTAGAGCAATTCCCTCTTAAGGAATAGGTTCCGGGTCCGATTCCCGGGCGGCTCACCGAGGGAGAACATGTTGTTCTCAGCATCATGAATACCTTGATATAGCGGGCTAATCTTGCAATTATAACTAAATAGGGCATAACTTTCCCTCAGCTTCAAATTCTTAATACCCGATTGAATGTTCGAACTTTCAGCATAGCTGACTAGAAAGAAATGTAATTAATATTTGCTCTTGAAATAGAAACTTAAACGAAATATCTACGAGGAATCGTAATTTATTTATATTCCCGGTGCGTTCCCGTATGGGTTACAATTGCAAAAAGAATTATTATCAATTTTTCTTTTTGATCAAAATCCCAAATGATTCTTATGTCTGCGCTAATCCAACTACTCCATCGTTTCCCAAAACTTCTCGTGTTGACCCTATGCGATTTAAGTGAAGGATAAAAAGGTTCTTGCCTCAAAAGATTTAAGGCTTTTTTTGTTCTTTTCTCTTTTTCATGATCTGCTTTTATAATTGCTTTATAAGTGGGTTTAAAAGAATCTAGGAAACGGAGAACATACATACAATCACTTAAATAGTTCTAAGATAATCGTTAAGCTCTTTTTCAGTTCTGACATCGGTATATTTTCCTTCTTTTATATTCTGAAGGCCTTTTGCTACCAATTTTTCCGTCTCTTCATCTACAAATGGAATGTTTACTTCTTTTGAAAATTTCTCGGCAAGAGCCACTTTGATAATCTCAGCCTCAGATAATAGGCGATATTTATTTCGTAGAAAGGCCATAACTTCTTCTAGCTCCGGTGTTTTGTTTAATCTAATCTGTGACATATAGTACATATATTAGGGTATTTAATACTAATTGTCAAGCAGTAGTTGCATGGATTCAAAAGATAAAATTGACATGAGGGTTTATAGAGTTTTTGGAAAGTAAAATTATTTTACGGATTCCTGATATGCCTGTCTGAGACGTTCCCATGAGGCTAGAATTTGTACGGGATTCGGTCCCGACGGCTCACTGAGGGAGAACATGTTGTTCTCAGCATCACGAATACCTTGATATAGCGGGCTAATCTTGCAGTTGTAACTAAAAAATTGCATAACTTTTTGTTAGCTTCAAATTTCTAGTACCCGATTGAATGTTCGAACCAAATTGAGCCTAAACTTGACAAATCTAATACTATCTAATATAATCTAACCTAGTTAAAAGATAAGAGGTATTTTATGAGCAAGCAAACAAAATTTGATAAAAGATTAGGTAGTATTCCTTCTGAAATTGTAACAAAAATCGCCCGCATAGATGAACTAAAAGGACAATGGTCCGCTTCGGTAAACCTTAGTCCTTACTTGTTAGGCAGACTTAAAAGATCAGTTTTAATTACATCAACAGGCGCTTCAACTCGAATTGAAGGTGCAAAGCTTTCTGATGAAAATGTAGAAAAATTAATGCAGGGTATTGCGATGCAAAAATTTGCAGATAGTGACCTGCAAGAAGTTCGAGGTTATTATGAACTGTTGCAGAATGTTTTTGAAGCATGGGATACTATTAAATTTTCTGAAAATACCATAAAACACTTCCATCAAGAGCTGCTTAAGTATGTAGAAAAAGATAGGCTGCATAGAGGTAAGTACAAGAGCAGGGAAAATCAGGTTGAAATGATTGATGAAAAAGGCAGAAGAATTGGTATTTTATTTAAAACTACTCCTGCCTACTTAACACCAAAATATATGCAAGAACTTGCGGAATGGACTACGCAAGCTTTAGAAAAAAAGTATCATCCGCTTTTGCTTATAGCTAATTTTTTAGTAGAGTTTTTAAATATCCATCCCTTTGAAGATGGTAATGGTAGGCTTTCTCGTATTTTAACAAACTTATTCCTTTTGAAAAGTGGTTATTTATATATGCTCTATGTTTCTCATGAAAAACTAATAGAGGATAAAAAACCTGCTTATTATATAGCTTTGAGGAAAAGCCAAAAAAATTTTGGCACTAAAGAAGAGAATATTATTGATTGGTTAAACTTTTTTTTAGATATTATACTTATTCAAGCAAAAGAAGCCATTAATCTTGTTTCCTCTGAAAATATTGAAACCATATTGTCCAGCAAGCAATTGGCTGTCTGGAATTATCTTCAAAGCGTAGCTGAAGTAACTCCTCAAGAAATAGCCAATAAGACAGGTGTTGCTCGTTCAACAGTGAATAAGGCAGTGTTAAAACTTTTGACTCTTAAAAAGATTAGTAGATTTGGTCTTGCAAGAAGTGTTCGTTATAAAATTTCAGGAAAGTAGTCTCTATATAAACGTTCACAGAAAAAATGTATAGAATGCGGCTTGCTCAATGCTTAAGGTGAAGAAAAAAGTATAATGAAATTTTTGTAACTGTTTCCACTAATTTAACGCAATTATCATTTCCTAAATTCACATTAACCCCACGAACCATTTTCTCTGAAAATCTCATTGTCTTAACTTGTGAAGCCGCTTTAAGAATGGTTGGCAAAACAGCTTGATCATCATCTTCATTTATTGAAAATTTGAAATATTCCCAGTCTCAAGAATTATCTTTGGCATATATAAAATCATATTACAAGCCCTTACGAAACCTTAATAACAATATTCAACTCCACAAATCTATAAATATATCAAATCACATCAGGATGTTTTGAGACAGTATGGCCTTTCTGTGTCTCATTTGTCTCATTTAGCCTTGATGTGATGTGAGACTCTGCTTAAAGAGGGTTGTTGTGGGACTAAGGTGCCAGACCCATACGGCTTACAATAAGTAATTTAATTACCCAAGCGGATAGAAACTACGGTTAAAATGCTACCTGGGAGGATAAAGATTCGGAGCAGGACGAGAAGCTACACCATATCCGGCAAAAATAGAATTTCCTAAACCTGTCCAGTGAATCCCGTCATAAGAATAGGTAATGGAGTTGCTGCTGCCATTTCCCACTGCCACCCACATGTTTCCATTCCAAGCCACGCCCCATCCGGAGGATTCAAAAATAGAAGTTCCTAAGCCTGTCCAGTTAATTCCGTCATAAGAATAAGCAATGGTGTTGGGGCCTTGTCCCGTTGCCACCCACATGTTTCCGTTCCAAGCGATGCTATCTCCGTAGTATTTAAAAATAGAATTTCCTAAACCTGTCCAGCTGATTCCGTTAGAAGAATAAGCAATAGTGTTGGCGCCATATCCTCCTACCGCCACCCACATGCTTCCATTCCAAGCCACGCCCTCTCCGTCGCTAGAAAAAACAGACTTTCCTAAACCTGTCCAGCTGATTCCGTCAGAAGAATAAGCAAGGGTGTTGGTGTTGGCTCCTCCTCCCCCTCCCACTGCCACCCACATATTTCCGTTCCAAGCAACGTTAGTTCCGTGGCCGTTATAAAAAACTCCTCCTCCTGCTTTTGTCCAGTGAATTCCGTCATAAGAGTAAGCAATGGAATCAATGGATGGATAGGTTGATCCCACTGCCACCCACATGTTTCCATTCCAAGCCACGCCCTGTCCCCGGCTAGAAAAAACAGAAGTTCCTAAGCCTGTCCAGTTAATTCCGTCATAAGAATAAGCAAGGGTGTTAGGGACACCGTCTCCCCCCACTGCCACCCACATATTTCCATTCCAAGCCACGCCAAATCCGTAGGATCCAAAAACAGAAGTTCCTAAAACTGTCCAATTAATTCCGTTAGAAGAATAAGCAATGGAGTTGGCAATCCCCGTTGCCACCCATTTAATGAGTACAGAAGTAGGTGTTGGGGTTGCAGTCGGGATGGGAGTGTTTGTGGGAAGTGGAGAAGGAGTTATAGTCGGAGTAGCTGTTGGCACAAAACAGATATTAGTTGAACAGTTTCCGTAATACCATGTAGCTCCTCCCGGACAGGAATTGGTGCCGCTTAGACAGGCACTGCCGTTCCAGCCGCAGGTGTAAGGAGCGCCGATAATACAGGTTGTGCAACTGGTGTAAGAAGGACAAGTCGGTATGGGAGTGGGGGTAGAAGTTGCAATCGGGGTAGGAGTTCTGGTCGGGGTGGAAGTTGCGCTCGGGATGGGAGTATTGGTGGGAAGTGAAGTAGGAGTTACTGTCGGAGTAGCTGTCGGAACAGCACAAGCATTCACTGAACAGCTTGCGTAATACCATGAAGTATATCCTCCGGGACAGGAATTGGTGCCGCTTAAACAGGCACTGCCGTTCCAGCCGCAGGTATAAGGGGCACCGATAACACAGGTTGCGCAACT
>CAIQLZ010000016.1 GCA_903872785.1 Candidatus Levyibacteriota bacterium | reverse complement strand
GGCAAAATGATTTTTCAACTTATATTCAACTATTTTGTATTTTCTCATTTTTAACTTCTCAAAATTTTCAGGAAGATAGTCATCAACCTCTTTAATAGCAATCTGAGGAAGATAGGATATAAGGGCTTTTCTTAGGATATTTGCTTTTTCCGGAGTGGTTCTAATTAAATATCTTATTCCTTCTTTTCTGGTTGAAATAATTTCCAAGGAAAAATATATTCTTATTCCTAATAATTTATCTTTTAATGATCGTTGTCTCCCAATATCTTGTATAAGGAAAAAAAGCTGATCGGTTGCGTATGCTTCTTTTTCAGTCAGAGAAGGCGGTGTTATTTCCAATAAAATTTGTTTTTTCTTCAAAAACGTTCTTAACGCTATAAGCTTTCTTAAGAAATACATAATTACATAAAACACAAGAAATACAATAAAAGATGGAATTAGAGAATGTACGTTTTTGACAAAGGGACTATTAGGCAGATATCTAAGCAATGCGTGGAATAAATTATTTGCTTCAAATTGTTGAATATTATTCATACATTCTTAGAGAAAATAGGGTAAAGACTATGAGATTACTGGAAGCAATATATGCCACAAAAAACTTATAAGCCATACATATCAGATATGAATGATCATATTTTTTGTAAAATTAAGAATCGCAGTATTTAAGAAGATTAAATCCTAAACATGTTAAAAGGGGAGAACATCACCAGCTTTAACTTTAAGCGTTTTAACTAGAATTTTTATTGTTGTTAAGGAAGGCTGTTCCTCTCCTCGCTCAATCCGAGCATAGTAACCAGTGCTTATACCTGATTCCTTTGCTATTTCAGCTTGAGTAAGTTTTTGCTGCTCCCTTGCTTTTCTGAATCTTTTTCCTATTTCTTTCTTTGATTTACTATCCAGTTCCATGGTTTTGAGTATAGCATTTTTAGAATTATTTTTCTCAAGATACCCATTGACAACTGTACCTGTAGCGACATATAATATACTTAGGAGATGAAATTTAGCTTCAAAAATTAAGAGTAAAGGATATGGTAAGTGAACAAGCTTTCATCAAATTTAAAGAACTATATAGTAAAAAATATAACACACAACTTAGCGATGAAGAAGCAACCATGATGGCAACTGACCTATTAAATTTAATGAGAATTCTTGTTCGCCCTATATCAAAATCTTGCAATATCGAAAGTTATTCCGAAAGAGTAAAGACAATATGAGATTAAACGAATACGCAACTATCCATAATGCAAATGAACAATCTCCAACTGTAAATCGCTATATTATTTATTGCAGAAAGAGTAGTGAGTCCGATGAGCGTCAAATTCAATCTTTGCCTGACCAGATAAGCATTCTTGTCCCACTTATTCAATCAAGAGGACTGCAATTGGTAGGAAAACCTCTACAGGAATCGAGAACTGCAAAAATTCCAGGCAGACCGGTTTTCGATCAGCTAATCAAAATGGTCGAAGATGGAAAGGCAAACTGCATAGCTTTACTGAATCC
>CAIQLZ010000015.1 GCA_903872785.1 Candidatus Levyibacteriota bacterium | reverse complement strand
TTTTATCTATTTTATTTGCAATAATCAAAACTTGAGAATTTTTTCTACTATACTTAATGGCATTATCCAAAAGAATAACAAGAAGCTCTATGAGACTTTTCTTGTCCCCTTCTATTTTTAGATCTGCTATTTTTGAATTAATTTTTATTTTATTTTCCAGAGCAATTACTTTTACTTTATTTATTGCAATTTCAATAATTTCCTTTACTGAAATTCTTTCAATAATTATATTTCCATTTGGTTTCTGATATTGAGCAAGATGAATAAGTCCGTCTGAAAGACTTCTTAGGTATTCAACATCTTCAAGATTGCTTGCAAGAAGTTTTCTTGCCTGACTTAAAGTTATATTTTTATTTCTCAGATTAACTTCAATTGAAGTTTTAAGCGAGGTTATCGGAGTTCTTAATTCATGTGATGCATCTGTAATAAATCTATTTTGATCATCGACCATTTCCTTAATTGGTTTTAGTGTTCTTCCGGCTAAAAAATACCCAGCAAATCCGGCGATTCCAAAAATTCCTATATTGATAAGAATAAGCGTTAAAGTTAATCTCGTGCGCGCCGCAGCTACAGCTTGAGTATTGGCGTCATGAAATTCGTTAGGAAGCGGTGCTGGCATTATCAATTCCTGTTCCCTTCTCAAACGTAATTCCTGCATTTTCTCAAATCTTCCTAACTCCCTATTGATTCCCGAATAAATCACCAAACTGAAAACAATACTAACCAACATTATTATTAGTAAATACCAAGCGGTTAATTTTATTCTTGCTTTTTGAAACATTATGATTCTCCAATCTTGTATCCGAATCCACGAATCGTCTGAATCAGCTTATGGCTTTTCTGAAAAGGCTTATCGATTTTATTGCGCAAATATCCAACATAAACTTCTATTGTGTTTGGCAAGATATTTGAATCATAATTCCAGACATGATTAATAATTTGATCTTTTGTCAAAATCTTTTTCTGATGACGCATTAGATATTCAAGCAAAGCAAATTCTTTACTCGAAAGCTGTATCGGATTATTTCCACGTTTTACCTCATATGTTTTTGTATTCAAGGATAAATCGTTTAATTTAAGGATTGTTCCCAAAGTTTTTTTCGGCCTTCTCCCCAAAGCTTTTATTCGAGCCAAAAGTTCTTCAAATGCAAAAGGCTTTACCAAATAATCGTCTGCTCCTTTTTCCAACCCCTCTACCCTGTCTGCAATTTGACCTTTGGCTGTCAGAATGAGAATTGGCGTGTGGTTTTTTTGTTCCCTTAATTTTTGGCAAATTTCCACTCCTTCCATTCCGGGAAGAAGTCTGTCTAAAACAATAACATCATATTCTTCCGATACTGCTAAATCATAGCCTTCAATTCCATCATAGGCAACGTCTACAACAAAATTTTCCTGCATGAGCCCTTGCTTAATTGCATTAGCAATTTTATGCTCATCTTCAACAACAAGAATCTTCATTTCAATGGAATTATACCAAATCAATGCTTAAAGAAAGCTGAGGACTTATTCTGCTGATTTTTCTTTTTTCGCATACAAAAGATAAGGAATAATACTCAACAAATTGGTAATTGCTACCAGATAAAATAAAAAGGAAAAGCCATAGTTACTAGCTACAAATCCTCCGATGGTTGTTGCCATTGCCATTCCCATAAAAACAAACCCATCATAAATACTCCACTCCGTTACTTCCTTATCTTTGTCCAGATGTAAAGAAAATAAAGAATTTTTTGCAGGAGAAGCAATCCCTAACCCCATACCAATAACGCCATAAAATAAAAACAATGAAGAAACATTTTTTGTCATAGCAAAACCTATGTAACCTAAGCTAATAAGAATAATTCCTACAGTAGACATTGTAAACTTCTGTATATCTGTTGACTTAGATAAATACCTCCCGCTAATCAATTCAAAAACAACTCTCACAACAAGATAAGTGCTAAAAGAAGCTGCGGCAACTTCAGTACTTCCTCCAGATATTTTAGTGGCAGCAAAAATAGCAAAAATCGGAGTAATTGCGTTCCAGGAACTCCAAAGAAATATTTCAGATACAATAAATGCCTTAACAATGCCGTTTATGTGAAAATCCGATGGCTTTTTTCCAAGAAAAACTTCTTTTATCATATCTCTATTAGAGTATCATATTTTTAACAAACTCAAAAACTAAGTATCCAACGGGGAACTTTTTCCGAATATTGAGCATATTGCTTTCCAAATTTTCTACGCATCTCCGACTCTTCAATATAAATAACAAATATATTAATAATTATAAGAAATCCCGCAGGATACAAAAACAACAATATGTGCCCTAACAAAAGAAACAGTCCTAAAAAAATAAATGTTTCAGCCAAATACATTGGATTACGAGAATATTTATAAAACCCACTAACTATAAATTTTCTCGGTTGCTCTATAACCGGCAACGTGGTCACTCTCCCAGTATTTATATGTAAAAATGTAGAATAAATAACTATACTAAGCCCTGCCGAAAAAATGTGGCTCCAAAAATTTTGAAATAAAAATTAGTATAAATAGGTAAATTAAAATAATTATTTTGAACAATTAGTAATAAAGGTATCCCAACAAAAACAACGCTCAGAAATACAATTATTAAAAATGAATAAAATATTTTACGAATCACATAGAAATTATAGCAAAATATAAAAGGCCTTAAGATCATGGGCTGGATTTCGACTGTTTTTGATGATAAAATGATTTGACGATCCCCTGTAGCTCAATGGTAGAGCAGGTCGCTGTTAACGACAAGGTTTGAGGTTCGAGTCCTCACGGGGGAGCCAAAGTTGATTATCGTTGTAATTTAGTATTGTATCAAAGGGTTTTAGCCCGTCATATCGGACTATTTTACCTTCTACCCTAAGGTTCTGAAGTGTGAGCTTGATTAACTGCCTTCTTTCTTCAACTTCCGAACCTACAAACAATTCATAAGCCTTATTAACCAATTCCAGTAGGTATTTAGCCGTAATGTAGTAGTTATCTTCTGCTTCTTGTAAGGTGCTTAGTCGGGTATCAACATCTGCTAATTGTTCACGGAAGGACTGATAAAATTTGTCATACTCATTGTCAGTAATTCTTCGCCTATTTCAATTTTAATTTCAACTGCACCATCATAATCATCTAAATCAGAAGGATTTATTATTTGTTCTGTAGAAAGGGTTTCTATTGGCTGTATTACATCTAAAATATCAAGAATATGTTCGTCATCTTGAAGCTGAAGCATAATTTGGCATATTTCCCGAATGCCAATTTTGGTAAAACTATCCTCATTAAAAATGATTACGGATTTATGCCCTTTTCTAGAAAGGCTTCTTTCGTCCTTAAATTTATTGATTATTTTATCTAGTTTTTCTTCGTATGTCATTTCATTACATCTTCAAAAACTATGCCAATTATACTGCTTTATTATCTTCTTTTCATATGTTTTATATGTTATTAACTTTTGACTTTAATTCCCAAAAAGAGTATAAGAAATTAAGTAGTAATAAAATTACTATATGAAAAAATTTCTAGGCATTGCTCTTATCATTATTTTCTTAGTTATACTTGTTGTTTTGTATTGGGCTTCAGGTCGGATACTAGGCTTAAGATACTACATGGCGTCTGGTATGAGCATAGATACAATGGTGCCTACTCTCCAAAAAGATATTCAATTTCGTCTTTACCCATATAAAACTATTTTCTATAAGTTAAACCCAGCTAACGCCTATAGATTACAACATGGCGATATAATTTCGTTCTCAAACGAAGCGACCCAACAATTACTTGCTATACAAGGTTTAAGTCCAACTAATTTTGTTGCAAGAGTAATTGCACTACCTGGTGACACGATAGAATTTAAAGGCGGAGTAGTTTTCTTAAATGGGAAGCCCCTAGATGAGCCATATACTTTAACTCCAAATTCAACTTATGCATATAAAGTTCTATTTAAGGGTAAAACTTACGGTGATTTTTTACCTGAATGTAAAGTGCTTAAAATTCCAAGTAATAAACTATTTGCTCTTGTTGATAACAGAAAAAATGGTAATGATACACGGTTTTTGGGTTTAGTTGATTTTAATGATGTAGACAGTTATTTGCCATTAAGCATTCAAAGAGAAGGATATACGGAAGGCTCCAATTTTATCAAATACAGTAATAGCTGGCGACAACCTAATGCCACATTAACACAGGAAGCGCTTAAAAAAGCCTCAGACGCCTGTAGGTAGTGGTCTGCTATGAGCGGGTGGAAAGTTTTCTGCTATTCGCACTATATTACCGTTCAAATTTGATTTTAAGTTGAGCAAATTTATTGATAAATCTAATAGGGGGAAGACAAGCACGATTAAAAAATAAAGTTTTAACTTAAACCTTTTTCCATTCAAAAAACTGCCTTCCTTTTACAAAATCGCAAGAAGTCAACAGTCGCTCAATTTTATCTGGGACATTACTTTCTACTCCTGCTAATAATTTGGAGATAGGTAAATTTTCTTGGATATACTTAATGAGTGTTTTTGCTACCCCTTTGCCATCATGAGGGTTTCTTGCAATATACGCTATGGTGCATAGATTATTATCGCTACCCGAAAGTTTAACAAAACCAACTACCTTATCGTCTATTAAACCTATTACAAATCTATCTGTATCAAAAGTAGTCTGTTTAATCTTGCTTTCTCCTAATTTGTTCAGCTCAAATAAAAGTATATTTATTTGCTCTTTATATTCTTGTGGCACTTCTTTGCCATTAAAAACCTTTATTTCCATTGCACATAAAGTATAGTGTTTTACAGGTTATTTTTCAGGCAAGAGAAATTTAAGAAAAAGCAGTAGAAGAGAAATCCAAGAGGTTATCTTAGGCATAAGCAGGCTGTATTTGGAAGGTTTCAAATACCGTTTTTATATTCTGTAAACTAAACCCAAACTCAAGTTCTTGGTTACTGAACATATTTACTAGGGGGAGCCAAATTTTTTAGCCTCGGCAAATATATCAAAATCTAGCAGAACCAGGAGTGGACTCGAACTTTATTTAGTTATTTCGACAAATTATCGCAGGCAGTTCGGCAATACTGATAATCGCCACAGACAAGGCCGGATGAGGCTGATTCGCACACTTGTTTACACTGCTGTTGATTGCCGCTCACCGTAAACTTGGAATAGTCGCCGTTTCGGCCTAATTTTGATGGAATTTCAAAAGTTTTAAAGGTCGTATTTTTTGAAAAATCATAAGTAGCAGCGAAGTCTCTACATGCTTTTCGAACAGGTTCATCTGCGGTCATACAGTCGCAACAATCTTTACTCGAGCCTAAGTCTTTTGTATTTTCTATACATGTGCTATACGAAGAATACGAAATACTGCTGTCGACTTTATTCCCTGGAACACTAGTTTGACTACCACCGCTTGTTTTTTGATTTACTGTAACTGATGCTACGCTAGTTGGCATAGTAGTTATTTGAACATTGGTATTTGTAGGTATATTTTTAGTGTTGTAAAGTAATTGCCTGCCATACAGATCCCAGATCATGCCAGAAAGAATCGCTAAAAATATCACTGCTAAAATTGTAATAATTATTTTTTCTTTCATGTCATTTAAAAAGAAAATCCGTATTGGCAACTGTGGGCATGGTAATTTTTTCGGAATATAAATATGCTGATGTGTCCGAACAAACATATTTATCCAAATTTCTAAGCTTCATCAGGCTTGCTTTTTGTTCTGTTGTCAAAGTTTTTCCAACTTGAGAAAATGCAGTAGCGTAATAATATGAAATTTCCCCATCTAATGATCCATATTCTCTTGCCAAAGACATAATTTTGGTTTCATCAATTATGCTTCCTGCAAGTAATTTTCTAAACTCAGTTGAAATTGACCTCCTTTTTTCAACAATTCCATTCAGGGCTGTTTTTTGGGTAAGAATAACGCTTGTTATAATTGGTTTTTGAGTACTGCTTAAGGCGCTAATGAATGTTTGACCCTGATCACCTGTAATAGATTCGTCAATCGTATATCCTGCATTTCCAATAGCCGGAGCATCCTTAATGTAAAATCCTCCGAAATAATCCGCCTGTCTTTCCGGACAGAAGTATGTATCTGCCTCAACATTTCCAGCGTACCAACCAAACATTTCGCTAGCATAGGTCATCACTAAAACAGATTCGTCTCTAGATACTCCACTACCAACTTGATCCGTAAGAACCGCCCAAGAAGCAAATCCACCCTTGACCATTCCATCAAGATAGGTTTTCTGAGTTGCATCCAAAGAATTGAGGGTTTCGGCGTAGAGTTTAGCTCTTTGGATACTAATTTGAGCATCCAATGCATAAATATCTGCAGAATACTGCATGACTGCTGTTTTGCTTAAGCCCGTTGTTCCTGAGGGCATATCACCAGCAAATTGACGCCTAAATGCTACCATCAAGGGAAATCGTTTATAGGCAAGGTCATTAACTAAACTGCCTTGAGATTTGGCAAGGGTAAATAACTTTGCCTTCTGAGAAGTATTTAGTGTTTTTAAAACATTATAGGCAGAGTTAGTCACAAAATCAGTGTCATGTCCTTTTCCGTTTGCCGTGATATCTCTCAAGTGTTGAAAACCAAAGAAATCAGCGACTTTACCGGGGGGCAAGAAAGAGTCAGAACAGGTATTGCCCGTTAAAAATCCAAGGCCGTCAAAAGACATGGTATTAAGTTGGGCGTTGTCCGAGATTGCCTGTTCAATGTTGTAGGTGTTTTTATCTCCCGCAGAAGATTGATTATTTACCTGAGCACTTTTAGTTGCTTTATTGCCCGCTTGTTGACTACCCGCTAAATCATTTTTTCTACAAGCAAGCACGCCAGGTTTATCATCACATATACCCTGTGCCAAACTTTCTTTATCGGTAAATTGACAAACATCACCCACTACTTTGCCCGTACAAGCGCTAATTGCGGCTTGAGGTGGCAAATTCTTAGCATTTTCGATAGCAACTTTATTTCCTAAACTAGTTGCAGACAAATTTTTTCTTGATAAAAACCAAAATCCTCCCATCGCAATTATTCCGACACTTAATGCTATAACTGTAATGATAAATTTTTTTGAAGACTTTTTTTGGGGAGCTTGGGGCATTGTCGGCGGATTTCCTAATGGAGGCGTTTGCGGTTGATTTATATTTTGATCCATACATTTACAATATCATATTTTATGATAAGAAGTCTCAAAACAGATTATAACAACGCTCGTCAGGTAAAGCCCTTACTTATTTCTACGATATTATAGGAAACTTTATGCGTAAAAAGTTCGAACATCGCCCATTGCGCGAAGCCAAATAATTTCGGGCATATTAATAATCCTTCTTAATGATTCCGGAGAAACGTCAAAACCTCCACAATAATATGGATTGAAGAAAAGGATTAAAAATATTGTTATACTACATATATATCAGTATAACTACATGAAGAATATTAAAAAAAACAATAAATGCAAAATAACGGTATCAAATAATGGACCTTATCTTGTTACTGGCAATATTCCATTATCTGAAAAAATCATTGTTCCCAAAGGAAAGGGTTATGAATTAAAAGACGGTCGTAAGCTTCCTCAATCTGAGAAATATGCGTTATGTCGTTGCGGTAAATCAAAAAATGCACCCTTTTGTGACGGTTCTCATATGCGCAACAGGTTCACTGGCACTGAAACCGCATCAAAAGATACATATATGGACAGGGCAGAATTGCTTGAAGGTCCTACCGTTGATTTACTAGATGATCAAAGATGTGCTTTTGCCCGTTTTTGTCATCGCGAGAAAGGAAATGTGTGGAATCTTATAGAAGATTCCAATAATAAAGAGAGCAGGAAAGAAGCAATACGAGGAGCTTGTGATTGCCCTACCGGAAGATTAACGGTTGTGGAAAAATCCGGGCAAAAAATAGAACCTACTTATGAGCCATCTATCGAGATCGTTCAAGATCCGGAAAAGGGAGTAAGTGCAGGAATCTTTGTAAAGGGAAACATTCCAATAGAATCCTTTAATGGAGAAGTTTATGAGATAAGAAATAGAACGGCTCTGTGTCGTTGTGGAAAATCAAACAATAAACCATTTTGTGACGCCACACATGTCCCATCAAAATTTTTGGACAAAATAGAAAAGTAAGAAAGAAGGGTTACCATTAATAATGGTGTGTTAAATACTAGGTTGAGTAAACGTAAAAAGTTCGAACATCGTCCATTGCGCGGAACCAGTTGACGCTTAATATGCCAAAATTATTTCGGCATAGCATTATAAGTGTATAAACGGAAAGGGGGTGGAATATGAACTTTAAGCATTTTGGATTTTGGGATATAGGTTTAACGAAATGGTCGGTATTATTTTTTACGTTATTTTTAGTTTCTGCTTGGCCTGCATTTGCCAACTGGGTTATGGGTGTTCACTGGGCTTGGTTTTTGGTAATTGCTTTAATCTTAGGAGTCAAACCTTTTGTGGATTTTTTGAAAAAGTAATGGGGTTATTTTTATGAATTTTATAACAAAATTTATTATTTTTGTTGCAATTATTATATCCGTTAACAATTTCGTTTTGTATTATGCGATTAAGAATAACGGGATACATTCAAAAATACACTCCGTTGGTATGCTAATATTTTTGATTAGTCTTATTGAAATAATGGCAATTGGAATTTATGTTTATATTCACTTAAGATAATAAGTTCTAACATCGTCCATCAGACGGAACAATGATATTGCTTAATATACATACCAGCCTCAGACTTGACTTACTCTTATTATTCTTTTAAACTATTTTTATGAATCAAATACCAGTTTCCCCTACTAAGCCTTCTTCTAAAATTAAGTTGTTTTTAATTATAGTAATATTCTTTTTAGCAGTTTTTGGAGGAAGAACATATTTCCTAGCTAATCAAAAAAATGCCTCAAATCCTCCTCAAAACTTAATTGGAGGAAATAAAGATTCGCATGGGTGTTTGATTGGGGCTGGGTACACATGGTGCCAGGTAAAAAATAAATGTTTAAGGATTTGGGAAGAATATTGCACCAAGACTTTACCAAAAACAGCTGTTTTCACATGCAGTAAGTTAAAATCAATAACTGCTACATTTTATCCCAAAGATGATAAGTTTGTAGATTTGATTTTAAGCGACGGAAGAAAGTTGTCTGTTCCCCATGCTATTTCGGCTTCAGGTGCTCGCTATGCAAGATCGGATGAGATTTTCGTTTTTTGGAATAAAGGAAATACAGCGTTTATTACCGAAAGTGGAAAAACAACATTTGAAAATTGTATAACTTCAAATCAATAAATTGTGGGGATAACAATTTTCAAAATAGTATAATTCTGGATTTATTATCGGTTTTGGGGATTTTCGAGAAAGTAGGAATATTTTAAATAATCGTTACAATGAAGTAATGCAAGAACATCCTCTTAGTCAATATGAAATAGCAGTAATTATTATTTTTGTACTTTTAAACTCATTCGTTTATTTTGTTTTTAGTAAAGAAACATTTCATGGTGTAGTTAGGTACTCTCTTGGTTTTTTACTAGGAATGTTGGCGATGTATATAGCAATACATATTTATAAGTGGCAATAGGTTTTAACATCGCTCACTAGGCGAAGCAAGTTAGCCTCAAACTTTACTTAATGTGATAAACTTATAGGTAAGATGCGTTCAGATAGCTTTTTCTCTTTATTTGGAAAAATTTCTTTAATTTTTATCTTACTTGGCGTTGTTAGTTTTGGCGCTTATTACTTTGGGACAAAAAATATTCCTAATCAAAATAAACAAACTCCACCACCAACTAGTCAACCCTCTTCAACTCCTACTCAAGAAGTTATAATTTCAACACCAACCCCCATAGTTGATGAGGGATCAATTCTTAAACAAACAATTAAAAACGCATTAGTTGTCGAACACGGAAACCAAGCTAATTCTCTTAACATTACTGTTTCAAAAATTGAAGGAGGTTATGCGTCAGGAGGAGCATCTGAACAGGGCGGAGGCGCCATGTGGTTTGCGGCAAAGATAAATGGAATATGGAAGTTGGTCTGGGATGGTAATGGAGTTATTCTTTGCTCCAACCTTACTGCATATCCCGCTTTTCCGTCAAATTTGATTTCCGAATGTTGGAACGATAAAACCCAACAATCAGTCAAACGCTAAATTAGTTAAATCATAAACAGATTCTAACATCGTTCATTGCGCGGAATAAATAGGAACGATTGTTGCCAATTTTTTAAATTTGAGGTTTCAGGGAATCTATCTGAGAGAATCTTTTGATTTTTCAATCCATTCCATTGTTAAGTTAATTTTGAAATAAGTAAAAATATGCATTCCTTCTATCTTATGCCTCTCAGAGGTTATTCTATTTAAGTTTGCCAAAAAATCGTCAGCAGCATAGTTTTTTCCAAAAATACTGGCTCTAACTAATTTTGAAATGAGACCAGGATTTTGATTTATAATATTCATGGAATCTCCAACTCCCGATCTTTCCGCAAGCTTATAAAGATCATGAAGACTTATGCCTTTCACGGGTATTCCAATAATAACCGGTAACGTCACGCCGAGCCCTCTTATTCTTTCAATCCAGTCAGCAACTTTTCTAGAATCAAAGCATATTTGCGTAACAATACTCATTTCTGTCCCGGTTTCTTTAGCCCATGCTTGTTTTTCAAGAAGATTCTTATCTAAATCTACTTTTGATATTTTAGGATGTCCTTCAGGATATCCGGCGATATTTACTTTATCTATATGGATATTTTGTTTTTGTATCTCCTTTAAAAAATCTAATGACCCTTTAAATGGTCCACTCGGATTATCATTGTCTCCAGCAATCGAAAAGATCTGATTAACACCAAGCTCTCGCAATTTATCCATTACCTCAATGACGTGGTCCGAATCCTTAAAATGTCTAGCTGCAATATGAGGCATAACCAATTTTCTTCCGGACTCGATTAATCCTTGTGAGAACTGGATAGTATGCTCTACGGATTTTGTCGGCGAACTTATGACAGAAATTTTCCTATCCATCGGCAATTTATCAAGTTTGATAATGGTCTTTTCAGGAGGAATAATCTCAAAATTAGCTTTATCAAACCAATCAAATAGTTTTTTTTTGTTTACACTGCTGAGACTTTCAAAAACATTGAGTCTATGAGGATTTTCGGCTGACATAATTTTGGTAGTATAACAAAAGTTCTAACAGAAAACCATATCCCCATCAGGTAAAACCAATAAAAACCGCTAACTAATTATTTTAACCCAAAGAAAAAGTATAATAATTAGAACTATGGAATTCCCAAAAGGACCAATGTGTCAGAGTTGCGGTATGCCGCTTACAAAAGATGGAGATTTCGGAATTAATGCTGATGGAGGCAAAAGCGAAGAATATTATTCTCACTGTTTTCAGAACGGCAAATTCTTAGATGAAGGAATAACTTTGCAAGAAAAAATAGATAAAAATATGAAATTTGGCACTCAAATGGGAATGTCAGAAGAAATGGCAAAAAAGATGGCAGAAGACATATTGCCCAAACTTAAGAGATGGCAAAAAACTAATTAAATTTACTTCAAATAATCTTTTCTTTTAAATCATTGCCTCCTTTATCTAGCACATTTTTAATAGTTACCAAAGATTTTATTAACCTTTCCTGCACCTCCCAACAGGCATTTTTCTTGAATAAGGCACCTTCCAAAACTTCATTTATAGGCTTGAAACTTAATATGTCAAGGGATTCTTGTTCATTCTCAGACGCGACAATAAGTAAATCCTTTTCTGATTTATTTCTTATTCCAAATAAAGAATAATGAGAAAGAAGGGCGGCTTTTCTGTATGGTGCGACTTTTATTTTTTCCGGAGTTAGGAAAGTCGAAGAAAATGTTTTTAATACGGATATTTTTGACTTTAAATCATCTGAATTTTGATTTTCCAACATGTCCTGAATTAATATCGCCGCCTGACTTAAATAAAATCTTTCAATAGTGCGTTCCGACAGTAAATCAGTCATAACTACGGAAAATTTTTCCCTAACTTTTTTAGCAACTAAAAGTTCCCGTATTGCTTTAAGCCATGCAGATGCAAGTCTTGTTCTGGAAATCAAAGGATTTAATCGCTCTAATTTATCCTTCCCTACAGCGTTAGTTATTTGCAAGGCAATTCTTTGCCTGATTGGTTTCTCGGCATCACCAAAACCAAGAAGAGCTAACTCTTCCAATGTTTCTTGGGTAATTATTTCAAGATTTTCTTTATTTATTCCTCTCAATTCAAACTTGGTTAATAAACGCTTGGTAAGATTAATTGCTCCCCGAGTATTATCAACCATTTCTCCTCCTTCTTTTCCGTAAAGATTCAAAACATGCTCCGCACTACGTACAGCGCATTCTATGTCGGGATATTTATTCCATCTTTGGAGTATTTCCTGTGAGGGTTTTCTTCCCCGTTGCATTAAAACGATTTCTTCTTCAGACGGCTGACTTTGTGATTCATTTTTTAGACTATGCCTGTAGGTTGAAATGTAAATTTCGCCTGTAAAAGGACTGAATCTAATTCCACGGTTATTCTCATTAAAAAATGGATATTGTTTAACTTCATTAAATCTAACAATATTTTCTGGAACAAGATGCAATGATTCTTTCCCCATTTTTGCAGGCAGATTTGGAGTTGACCTTAATATTCTTCTTTCCACCCTCAATGTTTCCATACGGCGCAATTATACCATTAAGAAGCACCAATATTATTAAATTAATAAAGTAGTTTTAATTTTTGCTATAATTTGATATGTGAATATCCGGAAAATAATCTCCTTCTTTTTACAGACAGTGTTTGTCGGCTTTATCTTAATCGGCATACCGATATTCTTAATTTCTCTGAACAATTATCTTAACTTGCCCGCTTACCATAATGTATATTATAAAAGTGTCGGAACAATATTTATTGCTATTGGTCTTGGTGCAGTTATTTATTCTGCAATTCTGCATTTAAAAACCGGCAGGACAACTCCCCTACCCGTCATAGAACAACCGAAACGATTCATCGTTAACGGGTTATATAAATATTGCCGTAACCCAATGTATTTGTCTGAAATATTTATTTTTTTAGGACTGTTTTTTCTATTTGGACACTTATTATTGCTTTTGTATCCTCTGCTATTTTTTCTAATCATTCATGTATTTGTGGTATATGCTGAAGAGCCGGAACTTCGTAAAAGATTTGGGGAACAATATGTAAAATACACGAAGAAAGTCCCCCGCTGGATTCCAAAAATTTAATTTAAAACATTGCCCGCCAGGTCCTAATTATTTACCGCAATTCGGCCAGATGCCCAAATGCCCTTGAGAAACCATAAAGGCAGCTGTTCGGATAGATTCCTCAGGATTAAAACGCAAGTTTATGTCAGGATCCATTTTCATGGAAGTTCTTGCGCTGTTCCACGTCTGTTTTGCAAACTGGAAAAGTCCGGCATAAAGGCTGGTTGCCGCATTGGGATTAAGGCCTGATTCACACTTGGCAATTCTTTTCAAAAGCTCTTTGTCTACGTTGTATTCATTGCTATATTTTGTAAAAAGATCGTCAAGGTCTTTGGGAAGAATAATAACCGGAATTAAGGTTGGACTTGGTGTTGCAGTTGGAGTTGGAATTAAAGTAGGGGTTGGAGTATTGGTTGGAGTTGGCGTAAAAGTCGGAATAATGGTTGGAATTTTGGCTAATGAAATCTTTGCCCCCGCAACTTCATTCTGAGTTTTTTTTACCTGAAAATAAAAAGCAATTTTGAAAATAACAGCTACAAAAATAACTAGAACTAAAAATTGAATTAATATTTTCTTTTTCCGCACGAAGCAATAATAGCTTTTGTTCTTTACAAAAGCAAATCAGCTTCAAAATTGATAAATTTCTCATATGTCTTTACTTTCCCCAAATTAAATATTATAATTTACTCGTGAAGCTTCCTAAATGGGCTACCAAAGTCACTCCGTTGTCAAAAACTTTGGCATTAATTATTTTAATAACTTTTCCTATATTGGGATTTTGGCTGGGCATGCAATATCAAAATTTACTGAATCTAAAAGAGGGTAATAATGAAATAATTAATAGCATTCAGAAAGAAAATAGTGCCCATATCGCCAATCCCGCATCTGTTTATTGTAGGACTCAGGGAGGAAAATCTAAAATTATAACTGATCCCGACGGTTCACAAAGAGGTAACTGTGTTTTTGTTGATGGCCGTGAATGTGATGAATGGCAGTTCTTTCGAACAAAAATTTGCAAACATTAACTTCTAAAAATAGCGTATAATATAAATATGGCAAAAAGACCTACCGGGGTTGGAAAAAAGAAAAGATCTCACTCTCACAAGACTAAGAAAAGGCTTGAGATAAAACGTAAAATGCTAGCGGCAAAAGCCAGTAAGCGACATAAATAAATTTAATTCTTAACACAGTAGCTTCACAATAAAATTCTTCATAAAAAAATTTCCATTTAGTATTGTTTTCCCCGATATTGTTAACAAAGAGAAGTAATAATTTTGAAAAAATTATATTATAAACTAAACCTTTTTAAGAAAGTTGTTTTTACTATTTCTACTAAAGTAAGATATGCGGTAACTAAAATAATAAGAATAATAAAGTATCCGGGAGGAGGAATAACAAATCCCAAAGGTTTAGTCAGCGGTGTAAACGGAAGCATAACTCCTAAGATTGCCAAAGAAATGCAGGTAAAAAATAACCATTTACTCGGTCTGCTTAGGAAAAATGGCGTTCGGGCGGTCCGAATGACAAAGACAATAAGAATTTCCGTTGCAATTGATTCAATAAACCAACCTGTTTGAAAAAGAGAATCCCGCGCGTGAAAAATAAAAAGCATAATTCCAAAAGTTGCAAAATCAAAAATAGAGCTAAGCGGACCAAAAAAAATCATGTAATTTTTAATGAATTTAATGTTCCAATGCCGCGGCTTAAGTAATGATTCCGGATCAACATTATCAGAAGGAATGCTGGTTTGAGAAATATCATATATTCCATTCGTAAGAAGAATCTGTACGGGTGTCATTGGCAAAAAAGGCAGAAAAAAAGATGCTCCTGCTGCAGAAAACATATTGCCGAAATTACTGCTGACTGACATCAGAATATATTTAATCGTATTACTGAAAGTTTTTCTTCCTTCAGTAATTCCATCCGCAATTACATCAAGACTTTTTCTAAGAAGTACTACTGCGGCAGCATCTTTGGCCACATCAACTGCAGTATTGACTGAAAGACCAACATCAGCGCTGTGAAGAGACGGAATGTCATTAATGCCATCCCCTAGATAACCGACTGTGTGGCCGAGTTTTTGCAAAGCTTGAATAATGCGCAGTTTTTGTTCAGGATTAATTCTGGCAAAAACATCAATCGACAAAACTTTTTTCCGCAAAGCTTCATCGGAAAGAACATCCATATCATTCCCTAACAAAATATTACTGATGGGTATTCCTATTTCTTCGCAAATATGTCTGGTAATAATTTCATTGTCTCCTGTAATAATTTTCGTTTGCACATTAAGACTGTGTAGCTTAGTTAATGCTTCTATTGTTGATTTCTTGGGAATATCCAGGAAAGTGAGATATCCTTCAAAAGTTAAATCTTGAATATCTTCCCAGAAATAATTCTTCTTTTTGGCAATTTTTTTGGAAGCAATTGCCACTATTCGTAGCCCCTGACTATTTAATTTCACAAATGTTTCATGCAGATTTTTTTTGTTAATTTGCTTGTTGCAAAGTGCAAGAATGTTATCAGGAGCACCTTTAACGATAATTTTAAATTCCTTTTCCTTTTCTATAATGCAATACATTGCCTTGCGGTTATAATCAAAAGGTTCTTCTTCAATTTTCTTGCTCTTGGTGTGAATAATATTATTTTTTACTGCATATTCCCAGATTGCTGCATCAATCGCATTCCCAAGCACTTTGTGATGAATAACTGCGCTATTACAATCCAACGCCATTTGCAAAATATTTTTGTCTGCTTGTTTCTCAAAATTAAAATAATTGAGAAGAGTAATTTTTCCCTCGGTTAAGGTTCCTGTTTTGTCCATGCAAAGAATGTCCATGTTTCCTAAATTTTCAATCGCAATGAGCTGTTTTGCAACAACGTGTTTTTTGGCAAGTTTTCCTGCCCCATGAGCTAAACTGACTGTAACAATAACCGGAAGAAGTTCAGGAGTAAGACCAACTGCAATTGCCAAAGAAAAAAGTAAAGAATCAATTAGCTTGTGACCTAATAATGCATTTACTGCAAAAATTGTAATTGTCATTATCATAATGACTTTAATAATTAAATCTCCAAAGTTAGTCAGTCCTTTCTGAAAATCTGTTATTGGTTTGATGAAAGTTGTGCTTTGGGCAATTTTGCCGAATTCTGTCATTTTTCCTATGCGGATTACTATCCCTCTGCCGGAACCGCTTTCTACATTTGTTCCCATAAAACCAATGTTTATATAATCACTGATACTTTTTGGTTCTGTTTTTAACGGTTCTGTTATTTTAAAAACGGTTTTTGCTTCTCCGGTAAGTGCAGATTCATTCATTTCCAGATTTCTTGTTTCAATAAGGCGAACATCTGCGGGAACAATGCTGCCTTGAGAAAAAAGGACAATGTCTCCAAGCATAAGATCTCTAACTGAAACTTCAAGTTTTTCATTATTGCGTATGACTAGTGCCATAGGAGAAATTTTTTTCAAAAGATTGTCAATGGTACGTTCGGCGGTATACTCATTCCATAAACCAAGTATTACGCTTGCAACAATAATCCCAAAAATATAATATGAACTGATTTGCTGTCCAAGAAGGTATGAAATAAAAGTAGCAATTGCCAAAATAATAATTAGAGGATTGCCGGTAAATTGACGAAAAAGAATAACCAGCAGATTAACTTTTCTTTTGTGAATAATATTTAATCCATATTGTTTCCTGCGGACGTGAATTTCTTCTCCGGACAACCCCCCCGAAGTGGTTTTTAGAATATCATATGTTTCTTGGGAAGATAATTTCCAAAACGCCGGACTTTTCTGGGTTTCCATATATTTTTATTATAACAACTACACTTTGAGAAGTAGATAGACTTAATTGGTTATTATGTGGAGTCTTGATTGATCAAGAAATGCCGTAGATCCAAGACTTGTTTTCATTTGAACCTGATAAGTTTTATTCCCAGAATCTAATGTAATTGGTTTTGAAATTAAAAGTTGCGGAGTTCCACCCTCCAGAGAAACATCGGAATACCATACGGGATGTTTATCTGTAGAATTGTAAAGACGGGCATAAGCAATTTCATTTCCTGTTGGAATCCTGATGGTCGACTCAAAAGTAACGGTTTTTATATTTCCATAGTTTGCAGGATTAAGAGTTACGCTAAGACCTAAAACATCCTGCCAATCATTAGAAGAATTAGACCCTATTCCAAACGGCACAAAAAATTCTTTTACGGAAGACGTTGTTTGGGTTTGGGTTGGGGTCTGGGTTGGGGACGCAGGTCTTATTGTGGGAGTCGGAGTAAAAATAGGGGTAGGAGTAAAATTAATGGATGGAGTTGAACTTCTGGTTGCATTGTTTATTTCGGACAGACAACTTGCAGGACAAGTATTGGAAATACTCGGTGTCGGTACGAAAACCGTTTTTTTTACAACTTGGTTTTTCTGACTGTTAACTAAAATAAAATCCAGAAAAAGAAGATTTAAGAGAACTAAGAAAACAAAAATTTTATATGCGTTCTTTAAAGACAAAAATTTGTTCTCCTCCATATTAATTAATCACCAAGGTAGTCGCGGAGCTTATTGCCCCGGCTTGGATGACGCAATTTTCTTAAAGCTTTTGCTTCAATTTGGCGTATTCTTTCTCGGGTAACCGCAAACATTCGTCCAACTTCTTCAAGGGTTTTAGGCTTACCGTCTTTAAGGCCAAAGCGTTCTTCCAAAACTCTTCTTTCACGATCTGACAAAGTTAAAAGCACTCCTTCAACCTGTTCTTTTAAAAGTTCCCGAGACGCAGAATCAAATAAGGTTGGCGCTGCAGCATCGTGAATAAAATCTCCAAGCCTTGAATCATCTTCATCTCCAACAGGCGTTTCCAAACTTGCTGGCTCTTGAGAAATTTTGATTATCTCCAGGGCTTTATCAGGTTCAATTCCTAAAACTTTCGCGACTTCTTCTGGAGTTGGCTCGCGACCCAATTCCTGCATTAATTTCCTGGAAGTTCTCAAAAATCTATTAATATTCTCAACCATGTGAACAGGAATTCTAATTGTTCTTGCCTGATCTGCAATTGCCCGAGTAATACTTTGACGAATCCACCAAGTGGCATAAGTTGAAAATTTATATCCTCTCCTCCAATCATATTTTTCCACTGCTCTGATTAAGCCCTGATTTCCTTCTTGAATCAGATCCAAAAGCGTAAGTCCGCGTCCGACATATTTTTTGGCAATTGAAACTACCAAACGCAAATTGGAAGTGGTTAAGATCTTTTTTGCGGCTTTATCGCCTTTTTCTACTTTCTTTGCCAAAGAAATTTCCTGATCAAATTTAAGAAGAGGAATTCTGCCTATTTCTTTAAGATACATTCTTACCGGATCTGAAACTGTACCTTCTGTAAGAACTGTCAGTGCCTCAAGTTCTTTTTCCAAGGCTTCCATTGGTTTATTTTCTCCATCCTGGTCTTTAACAACGGATTCGAAAACATCAATGTTGGAGTCCAAAAGCTTGTCATATAAATAATCAAGCTCTATTAAATGCTCTTCCGGTTTTGGAAAAATAGATAAAATCTCATCCTGAGTAATATAGCCTCTTTTTTTTGCCGATAAAACTATATCTGAAAGTATGTCTGGTGTTTTGTCTTTTTTTTTCATAAAAAAACCTTTTTCCCACACAAATTATGCTCCATGGAAAAGGTACTGCATCTATTTTATCACATTTCAGGATTTTCCCAAAAGAATAATAGTTGAAGTTAATTCTTTTTCTAAATCTTTTACTTTTTTTAGATCTTCGTCTTTTTCTCCTGTTTTAAGACTAAGAGAAATTTCCTTGATCTTATTTTTCAGAAAAAGCGCCCTTAATTCCCTGGCAACTTTTTCAACTTCCCTTTCATATCTTTCATCCCCATCAAATGATGGCATTGGGAATAAATAGGCGGAATCGAATGACATCGTCAATTCCTTAGGAAGAATGTTCATAAAAATACGGCTTTCAAACTTACCATTATTTTTAAAGAAGAGCAGAAGATGATTTATTATTTTTTGGTAAGAATCTGTTTTAAATTTATAGTCTTTAAGAATCTCAATACATTTTTCCAAGATCGATTTTGGATTACCGTGCTGAACAATAAGAGATATTAAATAATCTTCTAAGACCTCTGTCCTTGGTTTTTTGTCCTTCGATTTAACAAAAACATTTTCTTTTACAATGTCTTTCTTCTCCATTCTCTCAGCCTCCCTTAATAAAGCATCCAATGAAACATTAAGTTCATTACTCAATTTCTTCAAATAATGTTCTTTTACTATCTCGTTTGAAATTCTGGTAAAAATAGGCAATAGTTCTTCGCTTATTTTTCTTTTCCCATAGACTCTGTCTTTCTCAAAAGAAGAAAACGTTTTAGAGAATAGGAAATCATAAACAGGAGTATCTCTTTTTATAGATTTTTTAAAAGCTAGAAGATCTGTTTTAATTGCCTCATCTGCATCCTTGGCTCGATCAAAAATACAAGTCGTAATGTTCATTCCTTTTTTTTCTAAAGATGCTAAACTTCTTTTTGTAGCTTCATAACCGGCATCATCTTTGTCAAAACACAAGCAAACATTGTTCGTAAATCGACTAACAAGTCCGACCTGGTCTTCAGTCAAAGCTGTGCCCTTTACGGCAATTGCATTCTTAATTCCAACACTAAAACACGAAATAACATCCAGTTCTCCCTCAACAATAATCGCTTTGTCTAATTTCTTAATTTCTTCTTTTGCTGTATTTAATCCAAAAAACATACTTCCTTTATGGTAAACAAGCGTATCTTTTGTATTTATATATTTTCCACCACTATATGATTCGTCTATTGCTCTGCCTGAAAATCCCACGACATTTCCCCGGTGATCAAAAAGAGGAAACATCACCCTATTTCTGAAAAAATCCATTACTCTTGATCCCGCATAAAATGCCAAACCTGCTTCAACTAAATCTTCTTTTTTATATTTCTTTTTGCTGATTAAATAATTAGACAGGTCAATTCCATCTTTTGGTGAAAAACCAAGCATAAAAGTTTCAATTAATCTTGCATCTAATTTCCTGTCTTTAGTTAAATAGTTAAAAGCTTTTCCTCCAGCTTTGTGCTTAGTCAAGACATAATGATAATATTCCAAGGCAGCTTTATTTAATTTATAAATTATTTCTTTTTTTGAAGAAGTACCCGCTTCAAAACTTGATTCGCGTAATTGCACTCCTGTTCTTTTTGCCAAAATCCGCAAAGCTTCTATAAATTCCAAATTTTCATATTCCATTAGAAATGTATAGATATCTCCACCCTTATTACATCCGCCAAAACAATGCCAGATTTGTCGTTCCGGAGAAACAATAAAGGATGGTGTCTTTTCATTGTGAAAAGGACAATTTGCTTTAAAATTCCTCCCCATTTTCTTAAGAGGAATATATTCAGAAATAAAAGAAGCCAAATCTATTTTTTCCCTTATTTGTGTAACTTCATCCATAAACTTACTTGCTTTTAGGCAGGTCTATTCTATCATCTTGAGGATTGCTTTTCCTGCTTTTGTCACTTACAATATGTTTTGTTGGATTTATGGCCCTAAACACAGTAATAGGGGCTCAATGGGGAGACGAGGGAAAAGGTAAAATAATTGACTATCTTTCGGAAAGGTCAGATTATGTAATCCGTTTTCACGGAGGAAATAATGCAGGCCATACAATAATAAATCAGTTTGGCAAGTTTGCTCTTCATCTTGTTCCGTCCGGAATTTTTCATCCAAAAACCAAGGTTATTATTGGAAATGGAGTTGTTATAGATCTAAAAGTTTTATTAGAAGAAATTCAAATACTTAAAAAGTGCGGAATAAAAATTAAAAATAAATTGTTTATTTCTCCCCGCTGTCATTTAATCATGCCCTATCATAAACTTCTTGATTTTCTGTATGAAAAGGCAAAGGGGAAAGGAAGAACCGGAACAACAGGAAGGGGTATCGGACCAACCTATTCGGATAAAGTAAGTTATAACGGAATAAGACTAGTAGATCTTCTGGATAAAAAATCTTTTTCAGAAAAACTCAAAATTCAACTATCATTAAAAAATAAAATTTTGAAAGCCCTTGGAGCAAAACCATTAAAACAGAAAAATATTGAGAAGTTGTTTTATTATTTTAGAGAAAAAATACAACCGTATGTACAGGAACCTTTTCCTATAGTCCAAAACGCGATTAAAAATAGGAAAAATATTCTTCTGGAAGGAGCCCAAGGCACATTGCTGGACAATGATTGGGGAACATATCCATTTGTAACCGCATCAACAATCTTAGCAGGAGAAATAAATGCAGGAGCAGGAATTTCAATAAATAAAATCGATCAGATAACCGGAATTGCAAAAGCATATGTAACCAGAGTTGGCGGAGGACCTTTTCCAACAGAATTAACAAATGCAACAGGAAAAAAATTAAGAAAAATCGGAGAAGAATTCGGGGCGACTACGGGAAGAGCCAGACGCTGCGGATGGTTGGATATTGAATTGTTAAAATTTGCTTGCATTGTCAATGGTTTTACGAATTTAGCAATTACCAAGCTCGATGTTTTAGATAGTTTTCCTGAAATAAAAATCTGTACTCACTATACCTTGAACGGCAAAAAAGTTAATTATTTTGACGGGGATGCAAATTTTCTGGCAAAAGTTAAACCCATCTATAGAACATTTAAAGGTTGGAAAAAATCAATAAAGGGAATTACCAAATACAATAATTTGCCAAAAGAAGCAAAAAAGTATATAAAAGCAATTGAAAAGTTAGTAAATGTAAAAATTATGTATATTTCAGTTGGTCCAAAAAGACAGGAGATGATAAAATTATAGATATAATATAATTATGGTTGAAGTGCCAAAACCAATGCCATTGCCTTTAACGGAATTAACCGCAATAACCACTTTAGACGGGCGGTATAGAAAAGATGTCTCAGAGCTTGCTCCCCATGTTTCCGAATTCAATATCATTAGAACACGCGTAGAAATAGAGGCAAAATATTTGGTTGCATTGTCTGATGTTGGAATAACAAGATCTCTATCTTCAACCGAACGGAAAAGACTTAATTCATTCGGAGAAAACATTTTCTTGGAAGACGCCGAAAAGATTAAGAAAATTGAAGACACAACAGATCACGATGTCAAAGCAATGGAAAAAGCATTTCGGGCAATGCTTGCCGGAACATCACTTGAAGACTTGATAGAAAAAATTCACATCGGCCTTACCTCTGAAGATGTAAATAATCTCACTTACCGACTTATACTAAAGCGTTCCTGTGAAAGTATAATGATCCCAAGTCTTGATTCTCTGACTATAAAAATGGTTGATTGGGCAGACAAATACAAATCAACGCCTATGCTTGCCAGAACACACGGACAAGCGGCAGTCCCGACAACGCTGGGGCATGAGTTTGCAGTTTTTGCAAAAAGATTAAATAAGGAAGTAAGAATATTAGATAAGAGGACTCTTGAAGGAAAATTAAACGGAGCTGCAGGAAATTTCAATGCGTTAAAAGACAGCTATCCTAATGTTGATTGGATTCCATTTGCAAAAAAGTTTGTTGAGTCTTTTGGTTTAGAAGCAAATCTTGCAACAACTCAAATTGCTCCATACGAAGATCTGATTAAAGATTTTCAAACTTTTATTAGGATCAACAACATACTTACGGATTTTGATCAG
>CAIQLZ010000014.1 GCA_903872785.1 Candidatus Levyibacteriota bacterium | reverse complement strand
ATTACCCAATGCTGATTTCCTAAAACAAGGACATGACATAAAAGCTCCGCACTTTTCTTTTTATGTTAGAGATTTATTGGTTAAGCAGTTTGGGGAAAATGTGGTAGAGCAAAGCGGATTGCAGGTGACAACGACTTTGGATTATAAGCTGCAGGAGAAAGCGGAAGAAATTGTAAAAGAAGAAGTAGCTAACGCAAAAAGCCTTAAAGTGGGAAATGGAGCAAGTCTGGTTTTGGATCCGAAAAACGGGGAAATTCTGGCAATGGTCGGAAGCCGGGATTTTTTTGATTCGTCTCAGGAAGGGCAATTTAATGTAATTACCCAAGCGCTTCGTCAGCCCGGCTCATCAATAAAACCAGTTACCTATGCAACTGCACTTGAAAAAGGATATACCGCAGCTACTCTAATTATGGATACGCCAACTACTTTTCCCGGAGGGTCGGAGGGAAAAGATTATTCGCCCAAAAATTATGACGGAAAATTTCATGGGCCTCTTCAATTAAGATTTGCCTTGGGCAGTTCAATAAATATTCCTGCAGTAAAATTATTAGCTTTGGTTGGAGTCAAAGAAATGTTGACTACTGCTTATAACATGGGAATTTCGACTTTTGCGCCAACAGACAGCAATGTAAATCGCTTTGGCTTATCTTTGACATTGGGAGGAGGAGAGGTTAAGCCGATTGAATTAGCATCTGCTTATACTGCTTTTGCAAATCAGGGTTTCAAAAGCGATCCGGTTGCGATACTTAAAGTTACTGATTCTAAGGGAAAAGTGTTATTTGAAAAAAAAGAGGTCAGTAAAAAACAGGTTTTAAGTCCCGAAGTCGCCTTTATTATTTCCCATATGCTTTTGGACAATAATGCCAGGCTAATCACTTTTGGTGCAAATAGCTATTTGAATATTGCCGGCAGAACAATTGCTGTTAAAACAGGAACAACTGACGATAAAAGAGATAACTGGACAATCGGCTGGACGCCAAGTATTTTGGTAGCAACCTGGGTCGGAAATAATGATAATAGCCCGATGGGTAATGTGGCGTCCGGTGTAACAGGAGCAGCGCCGATTTGGAGGAGAATAATTTTGGAGGCTTTAAAAAATAAGCCTTCTGAAGATTTTGTTAAACCGGATAATGTTATTGCGGTAACAATAGATTCCCTAGGAGGCGGACTTCCTGTTGACGGTCAATCAACCCGCTCAGAATATTTTATAAAAGGAACAGAGCCGCAAGGGCCAAGTCCGATTTATAAGCAAATAAAACTTTCCAAAGCGGATAACAGTAAATTGGCAAGTCAAAGCGAAATTGACCATAACGAGTATGATGTAAAAAAGTTTATTGTTTTTCATGAAGATGATCCGACAGCCGGTGGCGGGAAAAACCGTTGGCAGGAAGGAATTGATCAATGGATTCAGGATAATCACAAAGATGATTCCTTATATCATCCGCCAACCGAAACATCAAGTAGAACTGTTTCCGATTCTCCGACGCCAAATCCGACTTCCGTAGTTACCCCTACGGAAACAATTATACCTACACCGACAATATAATCACTCTTTCAATGCTGCGGAAAATTTTTCTTTGAGTTTGTGTAAAATTTTTTCGCGTATTTTGGCAACTTCTTCTCCGGTTAAATTTTTATTTTTATCCTGATAAATAATGTGAAAAGTTCTTGAATTTTCAAACTGATCCAGAAGCGAAACGTTGGCAATTAGAGAACTTTGATTTTTTATCTCCGAAATTAAATCTGCAGTTTTAATTTCTTCCCCTGTAATTATTGATAAATCTTCAAGGACCGGCGGATATTTTGGCAATGGCTTAAAAGTTTTATTAAAATTAACATTTTTCAATATCTCTGAATAATTTAATTCAAAGAAAATTCCCTCATCTAATATCTCGATATATTTTGTTGGATTGTCCTTAATTCCGAAGTTTTCAAATATTGTTTCAATAATTCCTTTGACCTCAAAATAATTTTTGCTGTTCGTAATGCCCGAAAGAAAATAGATCTCTTTAGCTTCATCTAAATTTTTTCCGTAATAAATTTTTCCCATTTCAAAAAGGCTGATTTTTTCAAAATTAGATTTATTTTGAGAAAAAGCTTTCAGTAAATTAATTTTAAGGGTTGGCCGCAAATATTCAAAGTCACGGCTTACAGGATTGTCTACCCGAAGCAGATCTTGTGAGTTTATTTCTTTCGGCAAGTCTTTTTCTCCGATTAAACTATATGTGTAAATTTCTGAAAAGCCGTCCGCTTTTAAAATATTTTTTACCTTTTCATCCGCCCGATAATCTTTGAAATATGGAATTTCATTGGTTGGAATTATGCCGTTTGGCAGTGTTTTAGGGAAATTATTATAGCCATAAATTCTGGCAACTTCCTCGATTAGATCTTCTTCAATTTTCAAATCATTCCTGTAGGTCGGAATGGTGGCTTCAATAATTCTCTTTGTTAAAACCGGCGAAAGATTAAGCGATTCCAAAATCTTTAAAATTTTTCCTGTTGGAATTGTTATTCCCAAAATTTGATTTAGCCGGTCTATTCTTAATTTTAATTTCCAGGGCTTAAAATCCTGAACTTTAATATCGTAAAGATCGCTGGCGACTTCTCCGCCGGATAGTTCTAAAACTAAATCAACTGTTCTTTTCAGAGTATCAATTGTGCCATTGGCATTTACTCCCCTTTCAAAAATACTTGAGGCGTCAGAGCGAAGTCCCAATGCCTGAGAAGTTCTTCTTACCAGATTGGAAATTTCAACGGGAACCCTGATAAGAATATTTATCGTTTCCTCATAGGTTCCGGAATTTTTGCCGCCTTTTATCCCGCAAAGATCAATTATTTTCTCCTTATCGGAAATAATAACGGCGTCTTTGGGTAAATGATAGGTAATGTCATCAACACTTTCGAATTTCTCTCCTCCTTTTGCTTGGGAAACAGTCATTGTCTTGTCAATAATTTTGTCATAATCAAATGCATGAATAGGATTCCCAAGCTCCAGCATTACATAATTTGTAATGTCAACAATGTTATTGATTGACCGCTGGTTCATTTTTACTAATCTATCTTTTAACCATTTCGGAGACTCCTTCACTTTGATTCCTGAAATAATAATTCCGGTAAATCTGGGATTAATACTGGAATCGGTTTTAATTATTAATGGGAGAGATTTTATTGGCTTTAAGAAGTTTTTTAATTCAGGAAATTTAATTTTCTTATTCTCAATGGCCGCAATTTCACGGGCAATTCCGATAATTGATAAGCAATCGGGACGATTAGGGGTTATTTCTAATTCAAAAATAATATCATCAGAAGTTTTGATTATTTTTTCGCATCCAAGACCGACTTCTGTTAATTTTTCTCCCAATTCTTTGGGAGTTAAAGTTATATCGACATATTCTTTTAGCCAAGATAAAGGTGCTAACATAATTTAAAACTGCTCTAGGATTCGTAAATCCGGATTTGTTAAAAGCCGAAGATCATTCATTTGATATCGTAAGGTGACCAGTCTGGAAAGACCAATTGCAAAAGCAAATCCCGAAACCCTCTGGCTGTCGTAGCCTGCGGCTTTTAAAACATTTGGATGAATCATGCCGGCAGGCATGATTTCGCTCCATCCGCTTTGTTTGCAAAAACTGCAGCCTTTTCCTTTGCAAATAGAACATTGAATATAGGTATCAACGCCTGGTTCAACGAAAGGAAAATTTGTAGTTGTGAATTTTAATTTAACGTCCTTCCCCATTAATTTTTGCAAAACGTATTCGATTGTACCGAATAAATCAGTTAACTTTACATTGGTATCGACCATAAATCCTTCGACTTGCCAGAATTCAAATCCGTGAGAGCTGTCCACTTGTTCGTAGCGAAAATTTTTCCCCGGAACAATTACTCTAACCGGAGGCTTTACTTTTTCCATTACGCGTCCTTGCATTGTGGATGTTTGAGTTCTTAAAATAATTTCTCCCGGATTTACCTTGCTGTTTCTTGTGTCTAAATAAAGAGTCATTTGCGTATCCCGGGCAGGATGATCCTTGGGAATGTTAAGCGCTTCAAAATTATAATAATCCGTCTCAATTTCAGGTCCATCTGCTGCTTGGAATCCGATACTTTTAAAAACATCAACAACTTCATATAAAACTTGCGTCATTGGGTGTAAATGTCCAATAGCAGGTTTTATTCCGGGAGCCGTGGTGTCAACGTTTTGTTTCCTGAGACTTGAAAATTTTAATTTAAGAGTGAAATATTTTTCTTCCAAAGTTTTCTCGATAGTTCTTTTTACTTCGTTAGCAAGTTTTCCTATTTCAGATCTTTTTTCTACAGGAACTTTGGTAATTTCTTTCAAAGTTAAGGTTAATTTTCCTGACCTCCCTAAAAACTGAAGTTTTATTTCTTCCAATTCTTTTTGATTCGGGGCATCAATAATCATTGAGACAGCAGAATTTTTAATCTGCATCAATTCTTCTTCCATAGCTTAAGAATAGCATATTGAGGTTTTTGAAGAAAGATATTAGGTTTTTTTAACTTCTGCAACAATATGTTTGAAGGTCGCAGAATCTTCTGCGATTAGATTGCATAAAATTTTCCGGTCAAGTTCGATTTTATTCTTTTTGAGCTTATTTATAAATTCGCTGTAGGAAAGTCCTTCTTGTTTTACAGCCTCGGAAATTCTAACATTCCAAAGAGCTCTAAATGTTCTTTTTTTTGTTTTTCTTCCGTGATACGCATAGGCTCCGGCGTGAAGTATGGCTTCGTGAGCTTGTTTCGTAGTTTTATTTCTCAATCCACGATACCCCTTAGTTAACTTCAAAAGTTTCCTATGTTTTCTTCGGGACACTATTCCTCTTTTAACGTGTGCCATATATTTATGCTTCTCCTAATAGCTGTTTAATTTTGTGGGCGAATTTTCCTTTTAGAATTCCCGGTTCTTTTTGCCTACGGAGTCTCGAACCGGACTTGTTTATTTTTAAATGAGTTTTATATTGATGCGAGAAAATTACTTTACCATTCTTGGTAACTTTAAATCTCTTTCTCACCGCTTTCTTGATTCTCTTTTTTTGTTTCATTTACTTTTTTCCTTTCTGGCGATAAAATCGCAATTAATTGTTTTCCCTCAAAATGAGGTTCTCTTTCAAGCTTGGAAGAATTTGATAATGCGCTAATTGCTTTTTGCATTAATCTTTCCCCAAATTCAGGATGCGCAATTTGACGCCCCATGAACTTGACTATTAATCTGACCTTATCATTATCTTCCAAAAATTTGTTTCCCCGTTTTACCATTGTTTCCAGGTCATGGTCGTTCATGAAAGGCCCAAGCCGGATCTCTTTTGTTTCCGAAATTTTACTTCGTTTTTTCTCCTCGTTTTTCTTTTTAGATTCTTGATAGAGAAATTTTTTAAAGTCGATTATCCTAGCAACAGGAGGATTTGCCATCGGCACAACTTCTACCAAATCAACTCCTAATTCTTTTGCTTTTTGCAGAGCTTCAAAACGGGTTAAAACTCCAATTTGTTTTCCTTCCTGGTCCAAAACCCGAAGTTGACTTGCAAAAATGCGCTCGTTGATCCGGTAAAATTTCCTGTTATCTTGCCTTTTTTTGTTAAATCTTCTTATCAATTTCTTCTTTTAACTTTTGTAAAAAACTTGAAATCTTTATTTGTCCTAAGTCTTTTCCGTTACTCGTTCGTACGGAAATACTATTTCCTTCGATTTCTCTGTCTCCTATTATACCTAAATACGGTACTTTTTGTAAAGAGCCATCACGGATTTTCGCCTGTAACCTTTCTGGTCGATTATCCAGTTCTGCGCGGATTCCTTCTTTTTTAAAATCTTCTGCAATTTTTCTTGCATAATCTTCTTGTTTATCAACAATTGGCATTATTGCAATTTGAATGGGGGCTAACCAGAGAGGAATATTCCCTTGAATATGTTCAAGCCAAACTCCCATAAATCTCTCAATTGACCCGAACGTTGCCCTGTGAATTATATATGGTTGGTGTTTTTTACCGTCTTCCCCGACGAAACTAATCTTAAAGCGTTCCGGCAGATTAAAATCAAGCTGAATTGTGGAAATCTGCCATTCTCTTTTATGGGAATCCGTAATCATTAAGTCCATTTTTGGACCATAAAATGCAGCTTCTCCGATAACTTCTTTAAATGGAGTTTTTGTTTCTATCAGAAGGTTTTTCATTAAGTTTTGATTATCTTCCCAGTCTTTTTCGGCTCCTAAATATTTTTTTCTATCTTTTTTATCCCATAAAGACAAACGGATCCAGTATTTATCAAAATTAAAATCTTTAAGCATTTCTTTATCAATCGCAAGAGCTTTCTCAAACTCTTCTTTTATTTGTTCTCTGGTGCAGAATACGTGTGCGTCATCAATTGTTATCGATAGAACCCTGGTTAATCCGCCTAGTTCTCCTGATTGTTCAGATCGGTAAACAGTTGAACTTTCGGCGTATCTTTGGGGCATTTCTTTATAGCTCATTGGTCTTCTTGCGAAAAGCTCAATATGATGAGGGCAATTCATTGCTTTTAAAACGTAATCTCTTTCTTTGGCGCGCATTATGGGAAACATATCTTCTTTAAATTTTTCCAAATGCCCGGATTTTTCAAAAAGTTCACGCCTTGCAATATGTGGAGTCCAAACATGCTGATAGCCATATTTTTCAAGAAGATCGTAAATATATTTTTCAATAATATTTCTTGTTATTGTGCCTTTTGGCGTAATTAAAGGTAATCCGGGACCAACTAATTCAGAGATTGTAAATAAATCCAATTCTTTCCCGATTTGCCTATGGTCTTTTATTTTAGGTTTATCCATAAATTTATCTTATCAGTTAAATAATAATTTGCAAACTGTGGGCCCAAGAGGAGTCGAACCTCTGACCTTTACAATGTCAATGTAACGCTCTAACCAGCTGAGCTATGAGCCCGCAGGGAATATTTTAACAGAATGAAATCTTAATAACAATTTGATTTAGGGGTTATCCGACTTGTGTGGCGACGGTACGTTCGTTACTTAGACTAAAGGATGTTCCGTGTTTTTTTGTCATTGCGCCATACTCTCTAAATTTTTTCTTGCTTTGAAGAGCTGCAAGCCATGCGCCGGAATCTTCTACCTTCATTCTGGCAGCTTTAATTACGGAAAAAAGCCATGAGAAAAAAGATCTATGATATTTCCCCGGAACTTTTGTATGCTGTTCAACAGCAACTTCTTTAAACTGCATTTGCAATTCCTTAGAGCTGTCAGCAAGCTTTTTAATTTCCGCCATTATTTCTTTGAGTTGAACATCTAATTCTTGATTTTCCCGGT
>CAIQLZ010000013.1 GCA_903872785.1 Candidatus Levyibacteriota bacterium | reverse complement strand
GCCCTCATGTTCTGGCTCGCCGCTTCAATCGTTAAGGGTTTCGAAATCACCAATTTTGCCGCCGCTTTCTGGGGCGCACTCATCTATACTATTATAGTGATGATTGTGAACTACATCGAACGCCCACGTTAAACTTTGGGCTTAATATCAATTTATTGCACCTAATTCCCCAGAATATGTTCAATAATTTTATCTCTCAATGTTCTTGTGATTCCTCTGTGAATGTTGGTTTTTTCTTTTAAGAAAGAGAAACTGCCATCGAGCGAATTGGTTGTGTTTGGGATATTCAACTCTGGATATTTAAGATAGGTGAACAGGAACGGCAGATTGTTTTTTAAACTTCGTCTGGCTGACCGGACTCTTTTGTGAGTATATGACCATTTTTTGGTAACTGGGTCGGTCGTTCTCTCTTTCAAAAATGAATCCCACTTGTCACACCAGGCAGTAAATTCTGCCGTGAATTTTCTCTCTGTGGTATTTACCAGCATATCGGTAATGGCTTTCAACTCAATGCCGGCTTCTAATTTTGGATTGCTGGTTAAATATCTTCTAATAATTTGTTTCTGGTGGAAATGACACATCTGGACTGGGATATCTGAGAATAGATTTCTCACTCCGGGTCTGCCATCTAAGGTAATAGCACTAATTGTAAAACCGAGATTTTGAACTTTAACTCGGCCTTTTTGGTATTCGTAAATTGATTCATACATGATTGAGGCAAAGTAAACATTTCTTTTTAATTTCGGGATTCTGTAGATTAGAAAGCCACAAGCTCTGCCGAAGAAAGTAGCGTCTGCCACAAAGGCGTAGCCATCCGGACTGACTTCCTTTTTAAGGGCTTGAGCAGCATTAATTTTTGCTCTGACCCAATTGATACTATGATCATATTCTTCAGCCAAATCTTTTAATGTTTGGCGCTTGTTAACATACTTTTCAAAGATGACTTGCTCTAACTTGGTGGTTCTTTGCTGATTTTGGAAGTAACTTTTACAGGTTTTACAGTAATATCTCTGGCGGGATTCGACGATACTTTTACCTTTTCTTATACAGTCATTCGAACCACAGTTTGGACATTTTTTTTACTCATTTTTACAGAACTCCGTAATTATTTGCTGATTAATGGCTCCAGTATAGCATAATCAGTTATTTCAGGTGCAATATTTTGCTATTAACCCATTTTTTTATACAGAATGAAATCAAAAAAGGAGTGATTTCATCGCTCGAGCGATGATTTGTCTCCTTTTTTATTTAGTAGTCCAAGCTTTAGCTTGTTTGCGGCCTAAAGGCCGGACTACAATTCTCTGCTTCGCGGCTTCTCTGCTGCTCCGCTGCTTTTAAATATCCTTCACCAGTCTAAATCGCGGAATGACGATGGCGATGGCGTGGCCCAGAATAAAACGCTTGTCGACCGGACCGAAATAGCGTGAGTCGTTGGAATTCGGCCTATTGTCGCCCATCACGAAATATTGGCCTTTTGAAAGCTGCCAGCTGCCGTCATTATCGGTCACGGTGCCGAGCGGCAGAAACTTTTCGTCAATCAAAACGTCATTAATCGAAACTTGACCGTTGCTGACCGTCACTTTGTCCCCCGGCATGCCAACAATCCTCTTTACATATTTCTTGTGCTCCGGATCGCCCGGATAATTGATAACCACAATATCGTCGCGGACGAAGGCCGGCCCGAAAGCCGCCCGCTGCCAGAGAAAGGTTTCGCCGTTGTGAAAGTTCGGCTCCATGCTCTCACCGTCTGTAATGCCCAAACTG
>CAIQLZ010000012.1 GCA_903872785.1 Candidatus Levyibacteriota bacterium | reverse complement strand
GGGAACAGGCAAATCAAAACAAATAGCCGAGGAATCTGCGGCCAAAATTGCCCTTGAGGGTAAAGTCTAAAAATGATACAATACTTCTTATGTCAGTTGTAATCAGATTGTCAAAAATGGGAAAACGCGGTGAGGGAAGATACCGCTTTGTCGTTATGGAAAAAAGATCCAGGCGCGACGGCGAGCCGATAGAAACTCTCGGCTGGTATGAAAAAAGAGAAAAAAGCGAAAATAAAGAAGTTAATAAAGAAAGATTCAACTATTGGATTTCCAAAGGAGCAAAGGCAAGTTCAACTGTAGAAAAAATCTTAGGTAAAATAGATTCTCTATGAAAAAAGCATTAAGCTATATAGTCAGTCAAATTGTAGACGATCCGGAAAAAGTAGAAATTGCTGAAAAGGAAGATCAGGGGATGATAAATTTCAGCATTACCGTCGCACCATCAGATATGGGTAAAATCATCGGGAAAAATGGAAAAGTCATAAGAGCTATTAGAAATGTTATAAAGATTTCTGCAATTAAACAAAATAAAAAAATAAATATTGCTCTTTTAGAAAACTCCGCCTAACCCCGATATGAAAATTTCTATTCTTACTCTTTTCCCCGAAATGTTTTTCGGTCCCTTCAATCACTCCATTGTTAAAAATGCAAAAGAAAAAAAATTGATTAGCATAAATCTTGTAAATATCAGGGACTTTGGTATCGGCAGACATAAAGTTGTAGACGATAAGCCATATGGAGGAGGACATGGAATGATTTTAAGAATTGATGTTCTGGAAAAGGCAATTACTCAAACAAAAGAAAAAAAATTACTAGACTCTGAACAGAAAGTTGTCCTTTTAAGTCCGCACGGCAAAACTTTTAATCAAAAAAAAGCTTTTGAATTTGCAAACCTTAAACACCTTATTCTTATTTGCGGACATTATGAAGGAATTGATGAAAGGGTAAAAAAATTCATAGATGAAGAGCTGTCGATTGGAGATTTTATAGTTACAGGAGGAGAAATTCCAACCATGCTTGTAGCAGATGCCGTAGTAAGACTTGTAAAAGGAGTTTTAAAAGAAGGAGTAACTTCTAACGAATCATTTTCAAAGCTTTTGGAATATCCTCAATATACAAAACCTAATCTATATAAAAGCCTTAGTGTGCCAGCAATACTTTTAAGCGGAAATCATGGAAAAATTAAATCTTGGCGTGATAAAATATCTTTTAAGACAACTCGTAAACTCCGTCCGGATTTACTGAGCCGCTGAAGAAGCAACAGGCACAGCTGTAGCAACGGGTGCAGAAGTAGCCGGGAAAGAAGCAGAAGATGGAGTGGCAACGGGTGCAAAAGTGACAATAGGGACAGAAGTAACAGTCGGAAAAGAAGCAACAGAAGGCGTAGGGATAGGGGAAGCGGAATTAGCAGTAGTCCCTGATGATTCAGAAAGAGAAGTATTTTCATAATTACTTAACTCAGCAATTATCCTCAATCCCTTTTGAGATATAGCGCTTATACGGGCATTTTGACTATAATTTGAGGCACTCAATATCGCATATTGAAAAGATAAATCTACTTCTGAGGATTTTTCTCCTATTTTGACAGAAGTAACATCCGACAGGGGAAATGTTTTATTGATAATGCTAATAAAACTATTTACCCCCAGAGCACCTGCATTAATAGGCACAGTTAATTTGACTACTGAAAAACCCTTGCCATTTTCAGACTTAGATACATCACCTAGTTTAATCGAAAAACTACCAAGACTAACTCCTGCTTTTTGGGCTGCAGAATAGACAGAACTTAGAATTGCAACAAAGTCTTTACTTAAAGGCAATGCCGAAATTAACATCTTCAGTTGTGAATTAAGAACTTCATCATTAATATTAGTTAGTACATCCAGATTTGCCTTTAGTGTTACCATTCTTGAAGACATTTCCTCAACTTGCTTATTGGCTGTAAGTAACCCTTGATATTGAGGAATTACAAATTGAACAAAAAGAATAATAGAAACTAACACAAGAACAACTGAAGCAATATAAGGCCTATTTTCCTTGAAGATCAATTTTAAAGATTTTAAATCTATGTTTATTTTTTCATCCATATCACAATTCTGACTTTACTGAAACTGTATAGACACCGCTACTTTGTTCCAAAGCCAAAGAGCTAAGAGTTAATGATTTAATTATTTCATTTTTGCGAACCATGTCTGTTAAATTATTTATTAATTCACCGATCACAGCAAGAGATTCTGATTTACCGGTAAGAATAACTTCTTTATCAGTTATCTCAAAATTATTCACAGATAACCCGTCAGGTACTTTTGCCAATAAGCTGCCGGTCGTCTTCGAAAGATCTTTTTTTGTTTTCATAATTTTATCAATATTTTCTACTCTGTTATTTACAATAAAAAGTTTAATTTGTCGATTTTGGAATTGGAATATTTTTCTTAGAATATTTTCTTGATCTTTTGTCGCAGACGAAGCCTCGATGGCAACAGATTGAGTTAATAAAAAAATACTAATAGAAATTAGCCCAACACCCACTAAGGACAACACTGCAGCCAGATTAAAACCCTTAATTCTATTTTTCTGTTTTAATAATTCTTCGTCTCTATGTAAAAGGAGATTAATATTCGCGCTCATAAATCTTTCATTGCCAGACCCAATGCAACAGTAAAATCAGAAGGACTATTAAGTATTTCGGCAGGAAGAGGTTTATTGCTGAGCATTTCCAAGGGATTTACAACTACTGTTTCTATACCTAAACTTTCTGCAAAAAACAGATCTATTCCCGGCAATCTGGCTGTATTCCCCGACAATAAAATTTGCTGAATTCTGGAATCGTCTTTATATTTCTGAGAATAAAAAGCTAATGTTTTTTTTATCTCCAACAGAATCGAAGTTAGAATCGGTCCGGTAGATCTACCGACTTTTTGACCTTCTCCTTTTTTTGAAAAACCATATGTTCTCTTATACTCTTCTACCTGATCTGGAGTTAGTCCAAAATCCGTCTCTATTGCCCTGCTAATTGCGTCTCCACCTACTTGCATCGAATATGTAAATACCAGAATCCCGTCCCTGACTATCATTAATGAAGTACCAATTTCACCTATATTTACAATAATTACCAAAGGGAGATTAGGCGTAATTAAAGCTCGCACGATGGCCAAGGTCTCTGTCTCTACCGAACTTAAAACATACTTTGTCATCTTTAATATTCTTTGATATTTATTAATGATTGTAGTTGGCGCTCCAACCATAAGTATTTGCATTTTTTCGCCGGCAGAACTATTTAAAGGCCGTTTTAAGACGTTGAAAACTAAAGTTATCGTTGATAACGCAACTGGAATATAACGTTCAGCCTCCCAATAAATCGCCTGAGATAATTCTTTATCTGATAAAACCGGCATTTCTATAACTTTTGTATAAGCCTGGGTATCGGAAAGCGAGATGTTTACATTTTTCGTACTTGCTTTTAAACCATCTATTGTTTTACTTATGGCTGTTGCCATTTTTTCTTCATCCGCCGGGGATTCCGAAAGCATTCCTTTGGAAGGGGAAGGCATTACGCTAAAACTATCCAAAATGTAATTGTCATTCTGTCTTGATAAAGACATTGCTTTAATTTCATTCAATCCTATATCTAAACCGATAGACTTATTAAGTGTCATTCTAAATTAATTTACTACAAAAAGACCATATGATAAATAAGGCAGATAAGTCTGTGGCCATCCTTTAAAAACGGTAATTTTGCGATTTGCCAACCCTGATGTTCCGTATGAGTCGATTTTATAACCTTGATTTGGAAAAATGAAATTCCCTTTAACTCCCGCGCTAGTATTTCCATAAATAGGTATAATTCTTGCAAATAGACCTGAAGAAACGCTAATGGTTGCGCTATGAAAAAATGTTTTTCCTCCTACGGCTCCGCCACCAGAGGGGAGAGAGAACCCATTACTTCTTCCGAAACAGGGATCATAAGCATATTTTTTTAATACGGGATTACTTTTTGATCCCGATATTGTTATTATCTCAAGCGCAGAATTATTACATGCTGTCGCTGAATCACCCCAATAAATGGTAACATTCCCGCTCTGTGGATTGCCATAATTAGAATCCGGAACCGAAGAATAAGTAGACAGCCAAAGATCAGCGCCTTCATCTTTGGGAATCGTAACGCCTCCATTTATCAATAATTCACTGCCGTTAACAGAGCTAACATTAGTGTTATAGCTGGAATTGTTGCCCAAATCGGCTGAAGAAATGCTTGAATTACCCTGAATTGCCCTTTCTATACCAGCCTCTGCAGCTGATAGTGCTTTTTGAGATTCTTCCTCTTCGGTAGAGGTTCGAAGACTCGTGACGCTTCTTGACACAGCAGACAATCCAATAGTTAATGTAACAATAATTACCAAAATTACAATCAAAAGAATTTGTCCCGCTTCGCCCTGCTTCACTACGAGACCGGCGCAAAGCGAATCATTCTGTTTTTTACACAACATATAACATCCGCTAGGTATTCCTAGCATAACAAGTGAGTTATTTCATGTCAACACGAAGAAAACATCTATCTTTGGTAATTTTCCATCACAATTGAGGTTCTGAATGTAATTGGGGAATTAAGGTTCTCCGGAAGGTTAGTTGCGATCCCTAACGGAGCAAGAGCAAAACTAATTCTCACAATTGGGGTATCCGTTGGTTTATTTTGGATACATTGAAGAGAGCAATTTTGTAAAGAAACTGAGACCAAATCCAGAAGCGGGTTTCCATTTTTACTCAATACGGAATCCGAAGGCGTGGAGCCACTGCATTCATACTGAGTTATAATGTTATTCGCTGATTCTACAGTTATAAAATTATATGGAGTAACCGGGGTAGGAGTCGGATTAAGAGAAAAAATACAATTTTTATCGTATGTTGCCGGATTAGCGCTATTGCTTAATCCTGTATTTTTTCCGTCAAAAGGCAATGCATATCTTATGTCTTTGGACATCTGATCGAGAACGTGATTTCCGTTTTGATCGATATTTTCTATCACATCTGTTTTATTGGCTCCTCTCAAAGTAGAGAATATTATACCGACAATAACTGATCCTATAACGATCGAAACAATAACTGATGTCAGTAATTCGATCAGCGTGAATCCTTTTTCAGAAACTTGCTCTGCTTTGCTACTAAATAAACCTATCTGCTTTTTCATAAAATATTAATTGCAACATCATAATAGCAACAAATAGAGTACAGCGTCAAACAAAAAACTACCTATTTTCAGATATTATTTAAATGAGTATGGGGTAATTGGGATTGGAGTAGTTTATGTAGGCGGATATACTTAAACTGAAGTATTCGAAAAACAAGTAATCAGCTCTACTTTATGACAACGTGGGGCACCAACAGAACATTTATTATCAGACCAGGAAACAGTTACTGTAACCTTACTGCCTTTTACGCATCCTGCTCCCGGACAATTTGTTGCACATGCATCCGAAGAATGCTCAAATTCAACTTCCCGAGAAAAGTTTCCTTTTTCCCCCACAGCATTATCCCCAAAGCAATATCCTGCTGAAGAAATTGGCCCCTTCAACACCAAATTTTCATCAATACAATATTTAAGACCACTTGAAAAATCAGTTAACCTAGTAGAAAAATAATTCCAATTGGAATCTCTTATTTGCCTTATTACAGCCATTCCTTCTTGAGCAGATAAATTGGCCAAACTCTGATTTTTTGCATATTGAATGTTATTTAAAGCTGTTGTCACGCTCAATATTGTTGCGCTCATCCCCATTATTGAAACGCCGAAAGCAAATAAAATTTCCAAAAGAGTCTGTCCTTTTTGTCTCATGGATTTTGAAGGGTGTAGGAAACAGCTGCGCTTCCGCAAGCATTAGTTGAATCTTTTTGCGAATCATTCGTATTTTCAAGACACGCAGTGAGGGAGTACGTAGCTCCGTCTGAAGAATAAACGTAAAGTAATGGATTTGAAGCTGATGAAGATGGATCACAGGGGATTTTTTGCATATAAGTTACATTATTTAGGGGAGAATTCTTTAAAGAAGAATTGCAGGTTGGATTATATAAAGTTGTTGGATAGCCTCCTTGATCGGATCTATAAAGTTCCAGAGCGGATTGAATCTGTCGAAGATCGGATTTACGCACTCCATCACGTGATCTTTGTCTCACTCCAACAAAATTTGTCAATAATAATGCTGACAATATACCAATAATTGTAATCGATATTAAAAGCTCAATTAGCGTAAATCCCTTTTTGTAACGCGCAAATTGTAAACTATAAATTGTTTTCATGGGCTTACATTCGGGCTGGATATTCCATAATTACAGACTGGCACTCCCGTCCCGCACACAGTTCCCGATAGATTATTTGCCGTCAAGCTTACGCAGGCATTGCCCTTATTACATGCCTGAGAGTCATTTGCTCCCCCTTCCAAACTAGCGTATAAATAATACGATTGCCCCTGTCTACCGGTAAATGTATCGGTAGGGGAATAATATACGTAATTTCGTGACCCTGAAGGATCTTTTGGTAAAGTGCTCATGTATGGCGCCCATTGGTTGGTACCCCAATCCGCAGCACTATTATCTCCCTTTGTGCTCATAATTTTAAATGATACAGTATCCGGATATTTTCCATTATCCTGGTAAAATGTTTCCAGCGCCTTTTCGATCTGAGAGAGATCTGATTTTCTCTTTGCGTCCCGAGCTTTTCCGAACTGGGCCACCGGATTTATTATGGCCAATACTCCTGCTGCTAAAATTGCCATCAAAGCAATAACCAATAATATCTCTATTAAAGTGAAACCAAGTAAAAAACGCTTTGCATTAGAATTTTTCCGTAAAAAATTGCCACCAAAGTTCCTAAAGCCAAGAAAGGACCAAAAGGAATTGAAGTGCCGAATATTTTCTTTTTTTTCCATATAATCAGTATGCATCCCGCGACTGCGCCTGTCAAGAATGCTACGTACAGACCAACGACAATATTTGGGAATCCCAAAATTAATCCCATTAAAAATGCAAATTTTACATCGCCAAATCCCATGCCGCGGCCTTTGGTAACTAAATATAAAAACAGGAAAAAAAGACACGCACCGATTGCCGAGAAAAGATAGGATGGTATTGAGTATTGAGCATTAAATATTTGGTATAAAAACGAAGTAATCACCGCTGGAAAGATAATTTTATCGGGAATTATTCCATGTTTTAAATCCGCAAAAAAAATTACAATCAATGATGAAACGATAAACAAATAATAGAATAACTCCCAAACATATCTAATGCTTAATGCTTCATGCATAATACTTTCCTGACTTACGAAAATAACTACGAGCGCAAATAATGCACCCGTAACTACTTCAACTATCGGATAGTAAAATGATATGCGGGTATAACAATATCTGCATTTTCCTTTCAGCATTAGAAAGGAGAGTAAAGGAATTAGATCATTCCATTTAATAATCCGCTTGCATTTTTCGCAATGCGATCTTCCTTTGATAACGGATTCTTCTCTTGGCAATCTATCTGCTAAAACATTTAAAAATGAACCGACAAAAAGACCAATTAAAAAAATAATTGTTGTTTCCAACATAATACTTATTAGGTTGTCACAATTATGGACAAGCGGTTGTACTTGCGGGGCTTGCCACTGCACAGATTTTACCAGTGGACGATTCAAAGCGCCAATTCGGAGTGCCGGGAGTGGTAAACTTCGATGACTTTAAGGGACTGGTTATTATAACGTCCGTACAGGTTGTTCCTGCTGCGCAACCAGACGGAACACCTGCGAAGTAATATGTATATCCTGTTGGAGCTGATGGGACGACTTTAATTTCTCCCGAAGCAGTTAAATCTGTAATTACAGCAGGAAATAAACCATTATGCGTTGTCGAGTAAGCGACGCTTGCGTTAGCCAATGACGCAATATCACTTTGCACCCTGGAATCATTGGCCGCATTTATTTTATCTACAGGATTAATTGCCACCAAGGTTGCTGATGCCAAAATCCCCAAAATTGCAATAACTATGAGGAGTTCAATTAAAGTAAACCCTTTATTGCATGATTTCCTAAATGATTCCATGTACTTCATTATTAAGGCAGAAAATAAAACGCTTGTCAATAAGTAATTCAGCTTCAATTATTTAATGGAGTTTGTAATTTGATAAATCGGTGTAATTACGGAAACAACTAAAAATGCAACCCCGATACCCAATACTATCATTATAGCCGGTTCCAATGCAGCTGAGAAATTTTTAACAAACTGATCGACTTCTTCTTCAAAATATTCAGAAGCTTTAGTAAGTGTCTGATCTAATTTACCCGTCTGTTCTCCTATTTTCACCAACTCTATTAAGTTTGGAGGAAAAAGAGTATATAAACTCATAGCGTCTCCTATACCTATTCCTTTTTCCACTTTTTTTGAAATGTCAATTATTGCATTTTTGTAATGAATATTGCCAACAACGTTAGAAACCTTATCAAGAGCCTCAACTACCAGCGTACTTGATGCCAACATAGCCCCTAAAGTCCTGGTAAATTCTGCTAATATTGTTTTTTTTACAAGATTTTCTAAAATAGGAATTTTCAAAAGCATACTATCTATAATAAGTTTTCCCTCCATTGTTTTAGACCAACGTCTGTATATAACTATTACGAGAATTATCAGTCCAATCATGATATACCAAGATGAAACAAAAAAATTGGAAAACTGCACCAACATAACTGTTGTAAATGGCAAATTGACATTCATGCTTTGATAAAGTTTGGATATTTGAGGAATAACGAAAATCATCATGATGAAAATCAAACCAATCATTATAGTAACTACTATGGAGGGGTAAATAAATACGCCTCTTACTGTATTTTTCAATTTTTGTTGTTTTTCCATGGTATCCGCAAGCCTTAAAAGAGCTTTATCTAAAAGACCGGATCCTTCAGATACCTGTATTAAAGATATATAAATCGTAGAAAAGACTTGTGGATATTTCGCAATTGCTTGAGAAAAACTTAACCCCTCCTGTACGTCTTTTATGACATTATTTAAAATGTCGGATAAATTCTGATTGTTAATTTGATCCTTTATTATCTCCAAGCTTCTTAGAAGAGTAATTCCCGAGGTGAGCATTGAAGCTAATTGCCTGGTGAAATTAACTACCTCTGAAGATTTTATTTTTCCTCCAAAAAAAGGAATTAATTTTTTTAACTTGCT
>CAIQLZ010000011.1 GCA_903872785.1 Candidatus Levyibacteriota bacterium | reverse complement strand
ATATAGAGCTTTATTTGTCTTTTTGTTCGTCTTTAGGGATGATCCTAAATCTCAACAATGGTTTCCCATTAATTGTAAGGTCACCTTTGGCGTTTTTGCCGATGTTTTTAACTTTTATTCTCTTGTCTTTTACTTTCCAATTCATCAAGAATCCATTGCATCGTGTTAATTTGTAATTTGCGAAAAGATCTATGAATGGCGGCGCATGAATGCCGTAATAATCAGCCCCGCCAAATCCTTTATTCAGATTTACGTACAAACTATCTAAAGAGGTTGCGCTTACCATTCCCATTCTTATTCCCACATTGGGATTTCTGGATATCCAAACTTGCTTGATTAATTCTTTTTCGGCTTGAGCCTGATTGCCAACTGCAAAATCAGGATTATTTGTAAAATAAAAAATTATTCCTGATGCGGCTGCAAATTCGCAACTTAAATTAAAATACTGACGCCGGGATTCAATAGGCATTGAGTATCTTGAGGGCAAAGACGGCTGGGAAGCTGAGGCCCCCAATACTAAATTATTATTCTGTGTGGAAGCAAAAGCAGACTGTTGTTTGGGAATATTTACAATGTTTTTGTGCGGGGGGATAGCCAAAAACCAAAGCCAGAAAGTAGTATAAAAAGATAAAAAAAGAAGTCCGCCAATAATTAGTTTATCGTACTTCATCTTAATTTTTCTTAAGATAAGTTATTCGCTGTTTTTCAGGAAATTTTTCAATTGCGTAGCGAAGCATTGTCCGAGGCATTGTTTTAGAATACTTATCTAAAAATTCAATTTCTGTTTTTAAATTCTTCTTCCCTATTTCACGCAACATCCAGCCGACCGCTTTACGCATTAAGTCATGTTCATCCTGCAAAAGTACTTCCGCAAGCTTTAAGGATACAGCAAACTGATTGTTTCTGATAAATTCAAATGTCGATATGCAGGCAATTCTTCTTTCCCAAATATTTTTCGATTTGGCTAATTTTAAAAGAACACTTTTATCCTTGTCTAATAAATAATTCCCGACAATCTCATGGGAGGATAAATCTACCAAATCCCAATTGTTAATATATTTTGTATTTTTAAGATAAAATCTATAGATTTCTTTTTTCGTTTTTTCATTTCCTTTATTAAATCTTTGTACCAGAATCAAAAGTGCAGTTAATCTTTCTTCATGAAATTTTGACTCCAAAAGTCTGACAATATCAGAAAAAGGAAGATTTTTAAATTCAACGGCAGTCTTGCGGGAGACAGGAACAGTAATTCCCAAGAAGATATCCCCTTCCCCATATTCCCCTTTTCCGGTTTTAAAATAACCCTGCAATAATTTTGCCCGAACCGGATCGGCAAGTTTTTTCAGTTTTTTTTGAAGATTTTCAAGTTCACTCATGCTCCGATTTTAAATTCTACTACATCCCCGTCCTGCATTAGATAATCCCTGCCCTCAAGACGGGCTTTTCCCAATTCTCTGGATTTTTTCCAACCTTTATCTTCAATAAAAATTGGATAAGCGATAACCTCGGCTTTGATAAATTTTTTGGTAAAATCCGTATGAATAACTCCGGCTGCATCAACTGCTTTCATACCTTTCTGGATAGTCCAGGCCCGGACTTCTTTTTCTCCGCAAGTTAAAAAAGAGATTAATCCTAAAGTTTGATAAGCTTTCCGAATAAGCCTTTCAAGTCCGGATGTTTTTAAACCCAAATCCGCCAAATACTCTTTCTGCTCTTTCTCTAACAACTCCGCAAGATCAGACTCTATTTTTGCGCAAATCACAATAATTTTATCGCTTTCAATACTTAAAAGTTTTGAGTATTGATCGGTAACGGATTTAATTTTTTCCTCCGAATAATCACTTTCCGCAACATTTAAAACCGCGATTTCAGGTTTTCCGGACAAAAGAAAAAAGGTTTTGGCAAATTCCTGTTCTTCGAGAGTCAAAGTAATTTGCGCTGCCCGGATCCCATCATCCAGGCCTTTGAATAATTTTTCAACTGCAGTCTTCTCCGCTTCTTTCGCAAATCTTTTAACGCGGCTTTGCGCAGCTGTAATAGTTTGTAAGTCCGCCAGAATTAATTCCGTAACAATTGCTTCATAATCTTCTTTTACCCCGATACTCTCTTCCCGAATAATACTTGCATCTTCAAAAGCTCTGACTACGTGAGCAATTATGGAAACTTCCCTGATGTGAGACAAGAATTTGTTCCCAAGTCCCGCTCCTTCCGACGCGCCTTTCACCAGTCCCGCAATATCCACAAAACTTACCGTTGCGGGTTTTACCGGAGGCAACTGGACCATTTTAGCCTCAATTTTGGTAATTTCCGCTAACTTTTCCAAACGCTCATCGGGAACAGGAACTATACCGACATTGGGCTCAATGGTTGCAAAGGGATAATTCGCAACATATGCCGCCTGCCTTTTCAATAATGCGTTAAACAACGTAGATTTTCCAACATTCGGCAGCCCCACAATTCCAACTGAAAGCATAAAGAAATTATAGCAGAATTTTCAAACGTAAAAAAATTCTTGAATATGTCCAAGCGGAATTAAGAAAATTATTCAGAAAATAATCTATGAAAATGGGGACCTTAATCTCCTTCTCTCCTGGATTCCAATACTTCGTGTATTTTATCAATAACTTCTTTTATCGGGGTCTCTGTTTTCAATAAATAATAGGATGGACGGTCCGTAATTATCTTAAGAACATTTTGATCATTAGCATTATAATTAGTGAGAACTATGACGGGAACTTGTTTGCCCCAATCATCCTCCCGTAATTTACCCATCATAGTCATGCCGTCCATCTTAGGCATTCTCAGATCAAGCAAAATAACGTCCGGGTGGTCACGCAAGGCTACTCCAAGTCCTTCTTCCCCATCTTTTGCCTCGACAACGGCAAAACCGCTTTGTGTAAGTTTATCGCGAAGTACAATGCGCTCAGGTGCTTCATCTTCAGCAACTTCAACCAAAAGTATTTTTTTATTTGAATCCATATAATCTAATCTTTCCCCAAAATAATTATAATGTCAAATTTTCCCGACGCAGTTGCTTCCTGCTGCTGACCTTTGGCAGTCAAACTCATCGAATTCTCTTCCATTTTAACCAAAGCAATATTTGAATCATTAACGGAATTAAAAAGTTGTTTGTCTTCTGCGTCACCCAAACGAATAGCTTCTTTAATATTGTTGTCCAGTAAAACCGCATTTTGTTCATAGCGAACGTTCCATTTTTTATCACCGGTAAAAGCGTAATTTCTGGCAGATTGAGTCAGAACTTCATCATAGTATCTGATGAATTGAGTCAGACTGTTTAATTTACTGGCATTTTCCAAAATTTTAATATTTTGAGCTGTCTCCTGACTAATGTTTTGCTGAATCCGATCGAGGCTCCAGGAAGATATCAAACCCATAGCGATAATCGGTATAAGAAATAATAAAAATGACCAGATTATTCTTGTTCTGATTTTCATTTATTTTTCTCCAACTCTACGATTTTATTTTTCAATTCAATCATTTTCAACTCTCTTCCCACCATTAATCTATTCATTTTTTCAAGTTCTTTCGTTCTTTCAATCTGATTAGTAATATCACGAGCAATGCTTGAAGCTCCAATAATTTCCCCTTGTTTATTCAAAATAGGAGAAACCGTTAGGGAAACACTTAGCTTATTCCCATCTTTCTTTATTCTGACCGTGTCAAAATGCTCAATCCGTTCTCCTTTTTTAATTTTATCTAATATTTTTGCAAATTCATCTTTACGATCTTCCGGTAAAAGAATGTCGACTTTTTTACCGACAATTTCTT
>CAIQLZ010000010.1 GCA_903872785.1 Candidatus Levyibacteriota bacterium | reverse complement strand
GGGTTTACCATTACTTCCATGTTGGCCGGTCTTTCGTTTAATTTGCCCTCGATGGTTATTTTCAGAATACTCCAGGCAATAACTGTGTCCATTGATTATCCGGTTGCCTTGTCAATTATTGCCTATACTTTTGAAGACAGAGGGCAGCGTGCCCAGGCAATGGGTTTGTGGTCAGCGATCTTCGGAGTGGCAGCTGTTTTTGGGCCGCTCTTAGGAGGGCCGCTGATAGATAATTTCTCTTGGAGATCTGTTTTTTATATCAATATTCCTCTGGGAATTTTGGGTACCTGGATGGCCATGCAATTTATTCATGAACCGGCGCGTAAAATTAAAGGGCTTAAGAATTTTGATATTGTCGGATCATTGCTTCTTGGTGTAGCTTTAGGAGCGCTGGTTTTGGTTTTGGATCAGGGTAGCAGCTGGGGGTGGAGGAGTATTAATAGTAGCATTTCTTATTTTATCGTTCTGATTTCATTTGTTTTCTTTTTACTTTGGGAGGGACGTCAGAAGGAGCCGGTTGTAGATCTAAAGTTCTTCAAAATTCCCGCATTCACTTTCGCTATTATAACGTCATTCATATCTTTTATGGGCATGATAGGAGGAATATTTCTTATTCCTCTTTTTGTGCAAACATATCTTGGGTATTCAACTACAAAAACAGGCTATTTATTCATTCCGATGGCGTTTGCCATGGTAACTGCTGCTCAAATTGGAGCAAGGCTTTCGGTTCGTATGCAGCCCCGTTTTTTAACTTCAGCAGGAATGTTTACCGCGGCCTTTACTCTGTTTTTTCTTTTTTCAGGCATTGATATTAAGTGGGGGCCTTGGGATATAATCTGGAGGCTGATGCTTCTTTCGGGAGGACTTGGCCTTGGATTATCGCCTTTGACAAATGCCGCAACTTCAACTGTGCCTTTGCACGAAGTAGGAATTGCCTCTTCGATTTTAGCTTTAGCCCGGAATATTTCAGGAGCCTTTGGAATTGCGATTTTTGCCACAATTCTTTCAAATAGTACTACATCTCAACTTTTAAGTTTGCAAGTACATTCAGTCATTAATACATTTAACCCGACTCTTTTAGCGCAAATTCCCTCTCTTATGATAACAAAAGCAAATGTGTTGGCATATTCAATAGTTTTCCGGTCGGCAGGGGCAATTATGTTAATTGGGTCAATTTCTGCTTTGCTTGTCAGGGAAAGTAGAAAGGATTTTGCAACGGCAGAGGATCTAGAAGCTCATCCAATTGAGTTCTAAGGATAAGCAAATTGACAAAAAGGGCGTCTTAATGATATTATCTTAGAATTAAATTATGAAAGAAATTTGTCATGAACGAACAGCAGTAGATAGCGAAGGGAAAAATCTGGCGCAAGATTTATGGTGCGATGCGGTATGTATGGCTGCCATATATGGCAAAAGTTCCAAGATGAAAGGCATGAAATTAAATGATTTCGACCAGACAATAATAAAGAGCATTGAATCAAAAGGTTTTCCTATCTTTGGCAGGAAAAAAATAACCGAAGTAACTTCGGTTTGCCGGGAAATTCCAGACGGAGAAGGTAAATCAGCTAGGATTGCCGTTTCGTCTTACGCAGTAGAGTCGTCAGGAATAAGTGAGATAAGAGGACTTTCCATAACAGCCGATAATGACTTCGCAGCGTTTTTGGTTATGCGCGGAGAAAAGATTGATGTTGAAACATGGGAGCGCTACGCTGAAATTTGTTGGAAGGTAAACATGGTAAACGTAAATCCGGGATTAGAACTTGCCTTTCGCAATGCAGGTCTTCTTCAAAAAAATCTCCTCCGGGGAAACAGGCTTTAAATAGTCAATAAAAAGCTCCATTTCTTGATTTTTGAAGTTCTATAATCTTCTTATCGATTTTAATTAGCTATAGATCGCATTGCCGTATTTGGTAAACAGGATTTGTGTTTTGTCGATCTCTTAAGCCTCAAATTCAGGAGAATGAAGTTCTGATCAAAATAAGTATGAAAGTATTTTATCCTTTGACAGATATTTAAAATTCCATTAAGCTAATTGTGTGAGTAAAAATTTAAATTCTTTATTTTCACCTAAATCGATTGCCGTAATTGGTGCGTCTTCATCGCCTGAAAAAGTAGGGGCGATTGTTTTTAAAAATATCATCGCTTCAAATTTTCCCGGCAATGTTTATCCTGTTAATCCAAATGCGCAAAATGTAGACGGAATAAAATGTTACCCCAACGTTGATAGTCTTCCGGAAACAGTAGATTTGGCCTTGATTGCAATTCCTGCCGCCAGCGTTAATCAAGTTTTAAATGAGATCGGTGAAAAAGGAATTAAAAATGTGATTGTTTATAGCGCCGGATTTAAAGAGACTGGGGAAGAAGGTAGACTATTGGAAGAGACGCTAATACAAGCTTCGCAAAAGTATGGACTTAATTTATTAGGACCTAATTGTTTGGGATTTGTAAACAAACTTTGCCCTGTTAACGCTACCTTTGGACAAACAGTCCGCCAAGATGGAAAGTTGAGATTTATATCTCAATCAGGGGCGTTGGCAGCCAGTCTTTTTGATTATTGTAATTCAACCGGTCTTGGTTTTAATGAATTTATTACTATTGGCAACAAAGCAGTCATAAACGAAAATGATGTCTTAAACTATTTTTTGGCAAAAGACGAAAAGGAAGAAGCTGGTGATCAAGCGCATCCGATTGGATTATATTTGGAGTCAATTTCAAACGGTAAAGAATTTTTAGAAATTACCTCAAAATTATCTCAAAAAAATCCTCTTTTTATTTTAAAGCCTGGAAAAACTTCTGCCGCGGCCAAAGCAATGCAATCTCATACCGGGTCTATTGCTGGGGAGAACAATGTTTTGGACGTTGCTCTGACTCAGGCCGGTATTGTGCGTTGCAATACGCTTGAAGATTATTTTGATTTAGCCAGGGCTTTTGCTTGGGAGAAAGCGCCTATTGGACCCAAAGTAGCGGTTGTTTCCAATGCCGGCGGGCCCGCGGTAATCAGTGCCGATGCTGTTTTAACAGAAGGCTTAGAATTAGTTGAATTTGATTCTCAAACCAAAGAAAAATTACAGCAAATTTTACCGCGCTCTGCCAGTGCTGTTGATCCGGTTGACGTATTAGGCGATGCCTTAGCAGATAAAATCTCTCAAGCATGCGAGATAATTTTACAAACTAATCAAGCCCAAAGTTTAGTAGTTATTTTAACACCACAGGTAATGACCCAAGTTACCAAAACTGCCGAGCTAATTGGGTCCCTGGCTAAAAAATACAACAAGCCGATCTTCTGTTCCTTTATAGGTGGTAGCCTGATTGCGGAAGGCGAACGAAAATTAAACGAATATAAAATTCCCTCTTTCAGATTCCCTGAACAGGCAATTTCCGCTATCAATCTTATGTGGAAATGGAAAAAATGGCAGCAACAGTTTCCCGTTATGCATGTCTGTGATAACGCCACTATTTTGACTACACCTGAAAATAATCAAAATATAGAGCAAGTAATGGAGAAGGCAGTAGCTGGTAAACAAAGTTCACTGGATAATTTTGACGCTAATGAAATTTTACGGTTGGCGGGCATTCCTACTCCGCCGACCCAAATGGTGACTAATTTAGACGAAGCTAAAAAATTTGTTCAAGAAAACCACTGGCCGGTAGTTTTGAAATTATCTTCTCCTGGACTTTTACATAAAGCTGATATCGGAGCTGTTATCAAAGACATTTCCAGCGAAGGCGACTTGGAAACCGCGCTGATCAATCTGGACCATAAAATTACCCAGATGCCTTTGGATCTGCAGGGAAAGATTGCCAAGCAGATCCAAAAAGATATTCCGCTGGGAACAGATGTAATCATCGGCATTAAAAAAGACCCGAACTTCGGACCGGTGCTTTTATTTGGAGCCGGCGGGAGTTTGGCGGAATTGATTATGGACCGGAATTTGCATCTACTGCCAATTGATTTGGAGTTGGTTAAACAATTGGTCGGAAAATCAAAGATCTATCAAATTCTCAAAGGTTACCGCGGCGAAGCTCCGCTGGCTTTGGATAAATTATATGATGTAATTGTACGTTTGGGGAAAGTGGTGGAATTTTTTCCGGAAGTTTCGGAAATTGAAATAAATCCATTAATCGTCACCAAAAATGACGTCTGGGCGGTTGACGGTAAAGTTGTTCTTAATC
>CAIQLZ010000009.1 GCA_903872785.1 Candidatus Levyibacteriota bacterium | reverse complement strand
AATTACCGATAAAATCTGTCTTTCGTTTATTTACTCCATTCACCAAATACTTTTTAAAGGGTCTGAGTTTTTCACTAGCTCCCTCTTTTGCAATAACCACTTCTAACTCTTTATCCCGCACTTTTTCAATAACATTATTACTTAATATCTTGTCAGATGGAAAAAAAGTGCGGGATGAATCCTCAATCTTACCTTTAATTCTGGCGATTTCTTTTTTAAATTTCACCAACTGAATATCTTTGTCTATACGAAAACTGCTGCCTTTCGCCAAAAAAAACAAAGCTTCAATTAAGTTAGACTTTCCGGCTGTATTAGGGCCAACAATAAGAGTAATTTCTCTGCTAAAGTCAAATTCTGTTTTCTTATAGTTTCTGAAGTTTTGAAGACTTATACTCTTAAGATACATTACTCAATCACTGTTCCTGTGAATTTTTTGCAAGCAAAACATTTCTCCAGATTTTCAAAATTATTTCCATTTATAACTATTACTTTTACCTTCAAATCTTGAGCTTTTTTGGCAGCAATAGGATCAAAAGGAGCATGCATTCCGGGAATCCATTTTTCACCAATTAATTTCTTTAGTTCCTTCCAAGAAATTTTATTAATTGGCTTGGCATCTTTAAATTTATTAGGATCCTTATCATAAATTTGATTTACATTACTTAAATTTACAACAGTTTTAACGTTATAATCCTGACACGCCATTATAGAACAATAATCCGTAGACCATCCGGGCTTCCAGCCGGACCCCACAACAACCGGTTCCTCAACTTTCCTAATAACTTCGTAATGTTTCAAAATGTAGGGATGAGCTATGTCTCTAAAAATTGTCCTAATTAAATGAGCATTAAGTCTTGTGGCATGAATGCCCAACCAATCTAAATCATCATGGGTAAGCCTACTCCCTATGACTCCTCCTGCTGCATTTTGATAATGTCTGGTGGTCGATCCCCCCCCTACAATCAAAAAAAACTGGCGGTTCTTTTTTTCCGCCAGTCTGGCTCTTATAAATTTATTGAATTTAATGAGAAATCCTGTATCAATTCCTCCATTAGGAACAATTAATGATCCTCCTACCGAGAAAACTATTTTCTCCTTATGGCTACTTCCCATAAATTTCTTGCTAAAAGTCAGGATTCAATTTCTAATTTTCAATGTTAACATATTCAGCTCTAGAAAACAATGATACTACTTCTGGCAGGCGGGACAATAATATGTGCCGCGGCCACCAAGTTTTATTTTTTTAATTAAAGTTTTACAATTTTTACAAGGCTCTTTTTCTCTTCCATAAACTAAAGTGTGATTTTGGTAATTTCCTTCCTGTCCCAAGGCATTAACAAAATTTTCATCCGAAGAACCTCCGTATTCCAATCCTTTTCGCAAAACATCCAAAATTGCTTCATAAAGTTTTTTGATTTCTTCTGAAGATAGGCTTCTTACTTTCCTCGTTGGTGCAATTTTAGCTTCAAATAAAGCATCGTTTGCGTAAATATTGCCAATTCCGCCGATCCTTTTTTGATCCATCAATAGAATTTTAATAACAAGATTGGATTTAAAAATTATTTCTTTAAATTTTTCAAGAGTTAAATCTTTAAATGGCTCGGGACCCATTTCTTTAAAAAATGGCATTTGCATTAATTGATCTTTCCTTATTGCTTTTATCCAGCCGAATCTGCGTAAATCGTTATAATAAAGAAAAGCACCATTATCTAAAACGAGGATAAGATGTGAATATTTCGAAGGAAGTTTTTCTCCTCCGGTTTTTACAGAAAGAGCTAATCTTTTGGTTTTTTCATCTCGGTAAACAAGTTGGCCGGTCATTTTTAAATGCACTGCCAGAACGAAATTATTATTCAACTCGATGATTAAACCCTTCCCTATTCTTTTTAAACCAATGATTTTTGCCCCGACAACTTGTTTTACGGATCCAATAAATATTTTAGGGACTCTAATTTGAACACTTACAATTTTGTGTCCGATGAGATATTTTTGTAGACCTAAACGAATAGTCTCCACTTCAGGAAGTTCCGGCATATTATTTAATTTTTGATTTTACAAAATCAAGAATCTCTTTTTTAAATTTCTCCTTACTGAATTTTTCAGCTTGTTTTATGCAATTCCCAGGATTAATATTCATTTTCTCAAACTGCTTAATTGCCTTTATTAAACCTTCAACTGTATATTCATCAAAAAACAATCCTGTTTTGCCAGATACTACTGTTTCTCTGTACCCTCCTCCACTAAATGCAATAACCGGAGTGCCAACGCTCATTGCTTCAACAGGAGTTATGCCAAAGTCTTCGTCTTTGGACAAAGCCAAAAAAGCCTTTGCTCCTTTATACAATTTTGCTAACTCCTCATCTGTAACTTGCCCCAAAAATTCAACTCTGTTTTGGGCTTTTTCAATTAATTTATCATGGTCAAAATAATAACCTGCCGGAGAACCGGCGATTTTAAGCTTAAATCCAGCCTTTAAAGCTCCCTCCACAGCCAAATCAAGTCCTTTTGCACCTACAATTCTGGATACTATTAGGTAATAGTCCTGTTTTTTAATGTCAATTGTCTTAGGCAATTCAACGGGCGGATAAATTACTGCCGAGTCCCTTCTATAAAATTTTGCAATTCTTCCCGCAACTTCTTTGGAATTAGCAATAAAATAATCTACTTTTTGAGCCGCTTTAAAATCATAAAGTCTCATAAAATGTCCCACAATTACAGCATAAGCTTTGACCAAGGGATATTTTTGGAAATTAACAGAAATTGTGTACCCATAAAGCCAACGGGGCGGTGTATGACAATAACATATTTCTATAAAATGATTTGGGCCAAAAGGTTTTTTAAATCCTTTTGTTATATACCAGCTGGCTGATGAAATAACCACATCATAACCCGATAAATCAAAGCTTTCCCAGATAAACGGAGCCAAAAACCTTAAAGGGCTATGTAATCTACTTACAAAAAAAGGAATGCTCTGCGCCCAGGAAGGAATAATTTTTTTATGCTTAAAATGTCCGTAAGCTGTTCCTCTTTGATTATAAAAAGCAGTATAAATCGGAGCATTAGGAAAAATTTCACATAAAGCCTCTAAAACTCTTTCTGCTCCTCCATATTCTTTAATGTAATCGTGTACTAATGCTACTTTCATATTTCAACTTCCAAAAGACTGGAAAAAACTTTATCTGCTCCTGCATTAATTAAGCTCTCTCTTATCTTTTCATCTTTATTCACTCCAAAAACTTTCATTTCCGCAGCTTTTCCCGCCAATACACCATTTACGGCATCTTCCAAAGCAAGACAATCTTGAGGCTTTACCTTAAGCTTTTGTGCGGTAATCAAATAAATTTGTGGATCAGGTTTGCCTCTCGTAACCTCGTCACCCGTAACCACTTCTTTGAAATATTTTCTTAAATCTAATTTTAAGAGTAGATTTATTACTTCGCTCTCTGGACCAAGTCCTGTCGCGATGGCTAAAATATGATTCTTTTTTCTCAATTTTTCCAAAAAATCTTTAGCGCCCTTTGTTAACTTAATATCTCTCGAAAATGTTTTAAAAAAATAACTACGCATTTCTGCGATCAAATCATCAGTATTTCCCTCAAGACCAAATTCTTCTTTGAATATTTTTATTGTTTCCCTATGTCCTCCACCCATGATTTTATTAGATAAATCAACCGTATATTCAAAACCTTTACTCCGTAAAAATTCTGACAGAGCCTCGTACCAAGCGGGCTCTGAATCAATCAATAATCCGTCCATGTCAAAAATTACAGCCCGCAGACCCTGAGTTTTATCAAAAGATTTTATCATAATAACTCCATTTGTTTTACTCCATCTTCTTTTTTTATCTCTTCTGTCTTCTTGCCACCTATTTTCTCTTGTTTACCCCCCAAACGATTAAGCAAACTTTTGAAGTTAAATTTCTTAAATTCTTTCAATAAACCTTCTTTGTCAAAATATTTTATGCTTGCTTTTTCAATATCCAAAGTTATGGGCGCGTCCAGAACTATGCCTGCCAGTTTTTGCGCTAATCCTGCTGCCTCAGCGCCCTCTGCTAATTTTAAAGCAAGATTTGGATTATTACTTTTAATTTTCTCCAGGTTTTTATAAATATTTTCCAAATTTCTATATTCATTAATGAGATTTGACGCGGTTTTCGGCCCAACACCGGTTACTCCTGGATAATTGTCTGAAGGATCCCCAACCAGAGCTTTATAATCAACCATTTGTGAAGGTTTAATCCCATATTTTTGGCAAACTAAAGCTTCATCAAAAACAAGCATGTTAGTCAAACCTGTAACCGGTGCAATCATTTTTACATAAGGGTTAACAAGTTGAAGCAAATCGCGATCGCCTGAAACTATAAAAACTTCTACTCTTCCATTTTGACTTTTGACTTTTGACTTTTGACTTT
>CAIQLZ010000008.1 GCA_903872785.1 Candidatus Levyibacteriota bacterium | reverse complement strand
GGCAACTTCAGGAAGAACGCTTTTTAAAAAGATGTTGGGCATACATGATGAGATCTATCATTATATTTCTCCATTTTCTTTGATACAGGACGTAACTAGCTTATCTTCAGACCCCGCTAAAATACAAGATGTTGGTCTTCATCCAGAAAATGCACTTAAAGACAATACCCAGGAAATACAAGATCATCTTAATCAAGAACTACAAACCTCACCTGTCGATTTCATTATAGATTTAATTTCTCATGGAGCTGCTGCTTATACATTCTACAAAGTTTTTCCGGCACTTGCTACTAATTTATTCAATATTAGCGGCACCTTTTTTACATTAGTAAGCGCCTCATCAGATATTGTTGGAAAATTAATTGCTGCTGCTTTTGCTATTCCGATTTCGGGCGTCGTATATGCAGGAGCAGAGCTTTTTTTACGAGAAGGATTACCATGGCTTCTTATTTGGATTATAGTTACGGTTGCACTATTGGTTGCTCTAGTCAGGCTCTGGTTTGCATTAATTATGGCATATGTAATGATACTTATTGACGTTGTTCTAGCTCCTTTTTGGATTATTGCTGGATTCATACCGGGAAGCTCAATTAGCTTTAGTGCATGGCTAAGAGACATCGCAGCTAATCTTTTGGCTTTCCCTGCAGTAATTTTCATGTTCTTGCTAGGAAAGACATTTATGGATGGATTTGGACAAGGAGGGTTTATGCCTCCTCTGATCGGCGGCATCAGCGGTGATGAAAAAACATTTGGACCAATAATTGCAATAGGAATTATCTTGATAACTCCAAATGTAGTAAACATGTTAAAGCAAGCCCTTAAAGCTCCGAAGATGGAAACGGGTGTCGGAAAAGCAGTTATGGCTGCTCCAAACATAGTGCAAGGTGCATTTGGAACTGCTATGCAGGCGCTGGGTGTACGTTATCAACTATCCATGCTTAAAAATACAGGATCAAGAGGAGCAGTTGAGACAGCGTCTCATGGACAAGCCAATCCTCCTGGCGCACAAGGGGGCACGAGCTCTACTAGTTAAAGTAAAATATTGTCCGTTAACTTATTTTTCTGAGGGAACAACTCTTTTAGTAAGTTCATAAACTAAGAGTAGAAGAGCCAATTGGCCATATGTCCTCACCATGCCTACAGCAAGATTCGCGTATGTTGCCCCAACTCTTTTTCTTAGCTTTGACAAGTCTTCTTTTTCTATTAATCCATTCTGCAGAAGCTGCCTAGTAAAATTAAATTTATCTCCTTCATCCCAAGTCATAGCTTCTCTACCATATATTTTTTGAGCAAAAGAGGTATCTTCAAGTAATCCCACCAATGTACCTACTCCTCCAGGCAATCTTGCTAAGATATCTTTATCATATACCCGCATTATTCCCTCTTCGATAAAAGGAAGAATTTCCATAACAATCCTTTTGTCGTAATTGCTAATTGATCCTTTAATTTTAACCAAGCCTTGAATAAGTGGTTCAATATTATGAGTTGTAGGAATCTTTTGTATAATTTCTATTAGTTCGCTTGTCGCCTTAACTGAACTGGCATAATCATTTATTCTTCTAAAAAATCCTCTACCTCCCGCATTAATAAAGTTAAGATCTGAAAATGGAATGTCTTCCATACCTATAATAAAGGGAAACGGAGATCCTTGCACGTCGTTTTTCTCAAAAAAACTATTTATAATTTTGTCATTATTAGCGCTTGCTTTTTGACGTATTTTTTCAACATACTGTTTTACCCGCATCCTCCTTTGAAGATCTTCTGGCGTAGGATTGTTCCCTCCTATAATGTCATACTTAAGCATTTCAATATGATTATATGTAATATTTCTTGGATCATTCTGTGGCAACTGAAGACCTAAAACTGTATTCTCCTGAATTACCATAAGATCTTGTTCGACCTGCGGAAGCAATATTCTTGCTTCATCTTCAGGTATATTGCCCAATGCCTCTCTTAAAAACTGCACTCTCCTGCCAGGTTCTTTTTCTTCAAGTGTCCACATAATTCTAAGCGGATTTGTTTTAAGAGCATCTTTCCACATATCGAGCCTTCTTTCATTCTTAAGATCTTCTTTGGGCTTCATTCTTTTTTTAATCTCTCTTCTTTTTTCCCAGCTAGATCGTCCTGCCCAATGGGGATCAGCATTTACTTGTCTTATTATTTCGTCTTCTAGATCTCCCCCAACTCTTGCTTCACGCATACCGAGCCCCGAACGCCTTATTTGTTCTAGAGTCATTCCCTTCATTGCTGTAAAAGCGCGCCAAGCAGAATTACTAAACGGCCCTCCTATTCTAAAAAGGTTCACTATGTCGATTAACCTTCTGTCTTTACCCTCAAGATGCGATGCCATTTCAAGCGCATTTTTTAATTGGTCTGAACTCTTAAAATGTGACTTGTCTCCAGTTAGAAAAAAATAAAGAAAAGCCCTATCATTTTCGCCAAGGCTAAATTTTTCAATTATGTGCTCTAATGGATCTAGATAGCGAGCAACAGCTTCCCCATATATGCTTGCCAGTCTTTCTGCTTTTTCATAAGAGCCCGTAAGAGGAGCTTCTTCAGGAAGCCTTGCCGTAGCGGCAATTTCAGGAAAACGTAAAGATATAACTCCAAAACCTCTTGCTAGAATAATAGAGCGTCTCAATCTCCATTCCGGAACAGCATCGATTGTCCCCACCTCTATCCCCTTTCTCATCAGATTCCACACGCGGCTCTCTAAATTACTTTCTCCTTTTTTGTAATCCCACGCAAGCTCTTCATACGGCAACATTCCATTATTTTCTGCTTTAATCTGTTGAAACGATTGCTCAAACATATGCATTGCTGTACTTGCTAATGGATCAGAGAAAATAAGATCAACATATTCTGATTGAAAAGTTTGCATAGCTTGAGCAAACTGATCAATATCTCCTCCCCCCATTGAAACGCTCCAATTAGCATTATGAAGAACTCGGCGGATTTCCCCTCTTGCAGAAAATTCTCTGGTTAATCTTTCTCTTTCCTTTGCTACTTGAGCTGCAGCTATTGGCAAATCTGTAATATCATTACCGTTGTTATCGAAAACCCTTGCGTGACTTAAGGTAGCAAAGAACTCATCATGCCTTCCTCTTGGTTCAAGACCTAACGCTGTCTCAAATTGGACGCCAGGGTTAGCATCTACACCAATGAAAATCTCCTCAAAGATCTTTTCTCTTTCATTCGCGTCTGTTAATATTGATCTCCTTTCTCTAGCATTAAAATATCTTCCACGATCTTCATCTTGAGAGTGAAGAGATTCATTCATCCAAGTATTTAGCTCTGTTAGCAACATTAATCCCTCCTGCCCCCCTACCTGTTGGGCGTCCACCAAATTACGCACCCTCTCTAATTGAGCATTAACAAATCTTAGATCAAGAGGATTTCCCACTCCCACCCTACTTACTTCTGTATTTAATTCTCTAACTATATTAGCCAAGATTGGATCTGAAAAGTTGTTTATGTTTAACGTTGCCGCACCAATGCTTTCTCGGAAACCTTCTTTGTTTAGTTCTTCTCGACTTTGAAGAAAAAGCTCTTTTAAGTCAACTCCTTTTCTTTCCAATTCCTCCATAATAAGCTGGCTAAGTGGCTGAGCATCTGAAGCGATTTTTTCTCTTTCTCCAAATTCCTTACCAACTCCCAGCTGAGAAACAAGTTTGCCTGATTTTAGATATGTTGCTTTAAGATCTTCCACACTCCATGAGGATATCGGCTTTTGCCGTATTTGCTGCTCAATATTAAGGACGTATTGCCTTAATTCTGGATTTTTTATTTCTTCCACTTTGTGGGTAAAAGGACTTTGAAATTTTTTGGAGCCCTCTGCGCTTTCAAATCCCGCTGACTTCATATTTTCACCAGCTCCATTTTCTGCCATAAAGATATCTCCATTCATAGAATAGAGTGATCGAGACTGATTTGTCAATCCTTCGGCCTCATTCGGGACAAGTTTTGGCGCCCATATTTCTTTCATAATACCCGCAGTTTACTCTCTTACTCACTATAAGTCTTGACTTTTGCTGACCAAAAACCTGACTTTTACTGCACATTAGCCTCGATTAAAATTACTTGCATTCTTAGTTGTGTTTGCGTTACTATAAAAATGTGAAAAAATATCTTACCATTGGATTGGTTTTTGTAACTATTTCCTTATTAAATCTCTTCTGTATATCTCCCCTTATCTCAAAGGCTAATGCAGATGATTCCTCAATCCCGAGCAGCGTAAATACCGCTGTTGGAGAAGTAGGAACGAATTTTAGCAGTCTTAGTAAAAATGTCTTTGATTTAGTTTTGGGAGTCGCAGGGACAATTGCCTTGATTGCAACAATAATCGCAGGCTACAAATATATGATTTCCCAGGGAAATCCGGAAGCACTTAAAAGCGCTAGCACACAGTTAACTTCGGCAATTATCGGCTTGTTGTTTATTATATTTTCTTTTGTTATATTGCAAATCATAGGCTCGGACATTTTCGGTATTGATAAATTCAAAAATTTACAATAGCTCTTAATTTGAAATTTATGAAAGATCTTATATTTTCGTTTCCAATCGAAAAGGCATATGCAGTTTCTGTTCCGCAAGGAGGACTGGATAAAGCCAGAGAGGCTGCAAGCGTTGGTGTTGAAATACTTATAATTATCGCTGTCCTCTTAGCTCTTTTATTTATAATCAAAAGCGGAATAGATTTAATCACCGCCGAAGGAAAAAAAGAAAATCTTCAAAAAGCACGCACTGCATTATTTTATGGAATGTTAGGCTTAATTATTGCCCTTATATCTTTTGCTTTTATGAAAACTATAATCAGGTCCCTCGTTGGAAATTAGTCTCTTCTCCAGCCCAGGCAGTCTTGTTTAAGGCCTACAAAAGAGATAGAATAAGAGGCACAAAAGATGAAGATTGCAATTTTGGGCGGAAGTTTTGACCCCCCCCATAAAGGACACATCGCTATTGCCAGGTATTTATTAAAATTCAATAATTTTAATCAAGTCTGGCTTATGCCATGCTACAGTCATCCTTTTGTTAAAAACTTATCAGTACCTAGCAAAAGACTTGCGATGACAAAATATTTGGAAAATGACAATATTAAAGTCTCTGATTTTGAAATAGGCAAAAAAACAATCAGCTATAGCATTAACGCGCTTAAATATTTAACCAATAAATATCCAAAAAATAAATTTTCCTGGGTTATTGGAGAAGATCAAGTCAAAGATTTTACGAAATGGAAAGGATGGAAAGAAATCATAAATAAATTTAATCTCATTATTATTCCCAGATCCAATTTCAAAACGGCAGAAAAAGGTCTTGAAAATATCGTAAAACAGTCTGTTTCTTCAAAAAATATTATTTTAATTGACAGAGAAAAATTTTCACCGATACATATCTCTTCAACGCTAATCCGCAAAAAAATCAAAGAAAAAATACCTATATCAGATTTTGTGCCAAAAAAAATTGAAAAATATATAACAGAACGCAATCTTTACCAATAATATGTACCAATTACCGCCTATTGCTGTTAAAAAAGAAAAAGAGAAAATTATCGGCTTTCTAAAGAAAACGTTAAGGGAACAGAATAAGAAAAAGGTTGTTCTGGGAATGTCCGGAGGAATTGATTCCACAACCAGTTTCTATTTATTAAAGGAAGCTGTTGACCCTGAAAACATTCTAATTGCACATCTATATTATTTTCAATCAAAATTAAAAAATTTCATTAATTCTTTAAAAAAGGCAAATATCCCAAATAAAAATATCCATGAATTATCTATAAAAAATTCCGTTGATGATCTTATGAAAATACTAAACATACCGAGTGAAGACAGAATAAGACTCGGAAATATTATGGCAAGAATCCGCATGATTATGCTGTACGATTTTGCTAAAAAAAATAATGCATTGGTGCTCGGAACCGAGGATAAGTCTGAATTTCTTCTTGGTTATTTTACCAGATTCGGAGACGAAGCTTCGGACATAGAACCTATCCGGCATTTGTATAAAACTCAAATTTATCAACTTGCAAAATACCTTGGAATACCAAAGAAAATTGTAAATCTTAAATCTTCTCCGGGGTTATGGCCAGGGCATACAGCCGAAAAAGAGCTCGGATTCTCCTATGAAGAGGCGGATAGAATTTTATTTCTACACAAAGATAAAAATATGTCAATTGAGAAAATTAAAGAATTAGGATTTCCAAATGCACAAAAAATATCAGATTGGACTCGCAGAAATTCCTTCAAGCATCATTTGCCATACATAGTTAAATAGCTTTACCCCTTGACAAGTGGAAAAATCATGATTATTATAAATTTAGTGAAGAAATTAGTTATTGCCATTTTAAGCTTATTTATATATCCGCTCTTCGCTCTTCCCGCATTTGCGCAGTCAGGAGTAGATCCATGCGCAGGAGGAGGACCTATAGCTTCAGCCCTTTGTGGTCTCGGCGGAGACAATATCGGAAAAACAATACAGGGTGTAGTTATTTTTATTATTGTCCTGGCAGTTGTTATTGCCCTTATTTATCTTCTTTATGGCGGTATCAGATGGATTACATCCAGAGGAGACAAAACAGAAGTCGAAGCAGCTAGAAATCACGTCATGGCTGCAATTTTAGGATTAATTGTTGTCTTTTTGGCAATCTTTATAGTGTCCGTTATTCTTGCAGCTTTTGGATTAAGCTATACAAATTTAACTATTCCAAAAATTGGCGGCGGTTAACATCTTCAAGCTTGTTTTTTTTCTTTTCCTTTGATACTCTTTGAATATGGATGTTGCGCAATTTGGAGATATCCCGGGAATCGTAAAGAAAATTTCTGAAGTTATTTTAAGTTTTGCGGGGATTGCGGCGCTCGCAATGTTAATTGTAGGAAGCATTAAATTTATTACCTCAAGCGGAGATCCAAAAAAAATCCAGGAAGCAAAAAATGCTCTCACTTTCGCCATAATTGGACTTTTGGTTATTTTATTCTCTTATGCGATAATAAAGCTTATCTTGTACGTTACAGGCGTCAGCTAATAATTGTTTTTACGAATACTTCGAAATAGCTTTATCACTCCTAAAATAAACACATCTATAACAATTGGTGCAAATAAAAAAACTGTTGACTTTTGAATTACTCCAATAAATTCTTTTGTAAATATTTTATTTAAATATACCAACGATGGACGAAAACCAAGAACGTAAGTCCCCACAAAAACTATGAAAAGGGCTATTAAAATTTCTATTGTTCCCTCCATATCAGCCTTACTGGAAAACATAGTATTACTCACTGCAAATAATAAATAAGTTAGAACCAAAATCGCACAAATATAGATGTAGGGTTTTTCACTTTGAAGAAATAAAAAACCAGAACTAAAAAGATATACGGCTCCCACAATAAGAGAAACCCCTGCAAAAACAGGCGCAAATCCAATTATACTTCTTCTTATTGGGTCTGTTTTGGCAATCTCAATGCTTCCTAACTTAACTCCGTTGCCAATTTTCTTCGGAATAAACTCAATATTTCCCGCAGGAACAAACAAAATTGCCGCTATAAAAAGGTGGGATAGTTCGTGAATAATAACTCCAGGCAAAAAAATAAGTGCAATTAAATTTACTGACATAAATTTAGAAAGAGTTTTACTCATAAGTCTCGAGAGTAAAAATAAAATGTATATTTCAGTAAACAGCGCAAAAAAATAAATCATGCTTTAAATTTATCCAGCACCGAATCGGTGCTGGATTTATTCTAGGATAATTTTCTTAGGTTATCAATACTTTTCACGCGAGAGGCTAAAATTCATTTTTTTTGACCCACTTTGATAATCTTGCATTGCAATTTTTCACGTTATAGACTGACTTATATGGATAATCACCCCATTCCGCAAGATGTAACGGGCTTTCAATTTAAACTTATTGGCAACATGACCGTAAAGCAATTTGCATATCTTGCAACAGGAATAACTCTCGCAGGAATTACCTATAAATTGCCCATTTATTTTTTGATAAGATTTCCTCTTTGTGCAATCTTTGCTTTAGTGGGTACAGGACTCGCATATTTTCCAATAAGCGGACGACCAATGGATGTAATGATTGGAAATTATATTAAGGCCCTATTCAGACCCACCCAGTTCGTATACGAAAAGCTCGGAGGCCAAATTTACTTTCCCAACAAAACACTAATTGCATCTATGGGAAAAAACATGCGGAATAAGGTTAATTTTAGCATGCTTCCAAAAGACAAACTGAAAATTTATCTTGACTCCTTAGATACTAAGCAAAAAAACGTAGTAGATGAAAAAGAAAATCACTTTTTAATGTCTGTCTCTAATCTTGCAGCCAAAAATACGCCTTCCCAACCCAACACCACCTCTAATCAAAATGTTTCTCGACTTAATCTTCAGCCAAATCTTGCTCAACAAACTTATTCTGCAATACCTTTGAAAAATCAACATCCAATTGAAGTATTAGCAAAACATCCTTCTCCTCCAACTGCACAACCATCAGGTCCGGCAATTTCACAAGGAGCTTCTTTTACTAAAGTAGCTGCCAAAATGAGGCCAAGCAGGGAAGAAAAGAAAAACGCAGAGCCCCCAGCAAAAGGGTTTAATAGAACCATTGGCATGCCAAATATCCCCAATTCCCCAAATTTAATAACCGGAATTACCAAGGACGCACGAGGCAACGATCTATCAAATATTTTAGTTGAGATAAAAGATAAAGACGGAAATCCGGTTAGAGCATTTAAGACCAATGAGTTTGGTAGATTCGCCTCAGCTACCTCCTTAGCAAATGGCACCTATACTGTCGAATTCGAAGACCCACAAGGACAAAATAGGTTTGGAAAAATAGCAATTAATGCTACGGGTCAGATTATTTTGCCTATTGAAGCAATTTCTGTTGATATGAGAGAAGAACTGAGAATGTCTCTTTTTCCAACAAGTGCACCTGCACCTCGAGGAGCACCTATCCCAGGAGGCGCACAAGTAAATTAATATGAAAAAATCTGCTCAAAAAATAAAAGCTACAACCCAAAAATTTACCGAAATTTTGGATATTGTAGACAATATTGTTTTACTTGCTTCCGGAAACGCCTGCTCTGTCATTGAGGTTCAAGCAACTAATTTTGCTCTTTTGTCTCAAGAGGAACAAAATATCAAAGTTCTCTCATATTCTTCGCTTCTAAATTCCCTATCTTTTTCTATTCAGGTATTTATCAGAAGCAAAAAAATAGACATCTCCTCCTATCTGAGGCTTTTGGATCTGGAGATTGAAAAGAGTCAAAGCCAGTTACTAAAAAACCAGATTAAAATATACAGAGACTTTGTTCAGGAACTAGTAAGCGTGAATGTTGTTTTGGATAAAAAATTTTACATTGTAATTCCTTACTCTGGACTGGAAAGCGGCGTGGCCATGAGTCGGGAAAATTATTTCTTGTCTGCCAAAGCAAAGTTAATCACAAAAGCAGAAGGCTTACACTCAATGCTGCGCAGAATGAATCTATCAGCAAGAACATTAAATAAAGAAGAGCTTGTAAAGC
>CAIQLZ010000007.1 GCA_903872785.1 Candidatus Levyibacteriota bacterium | reverse complement strand
ATCAACCATATGTTCATCGCCTTTCAAAGAAATTCCTCCGGTATCAAAAGTTATCCCCTTTCCCACTAAGGCAATTTTATTTTTATCGGCAATCTTTTCAGGCTTATATTCTAAATGGATAAATTTTGGCTCTGTATCTGCTGCTTGAGCAACTCCCAGAAATGCTCCCATTCCCATTTTCTTAATCTGTTCTTTACCGTAAACATTGCAAATAATATCTTTATTCTCTTTGGCAATTTCCAAAGCTAAATTTGCCAGAAAAGCAGGAGTAACAACGGCGGAAGGCTCATTCACTAAGTCTCTGGCAAGCTTTGTGGCCTGAGAAAATATTTTCCCTTTTTCAATTCCCTCCTCTATTTTTGCCTGAATACCCTTATTGCATCTTGCAAAAATTACACTTTCCAGCTCTCTTTCTTTTTTTTCTTCAGCTTTATATTTAAGGAATTGATAATTTCCTAGAAGCAAGCCTTCGACAATTGCCTGGGATTGAGCCCCGCTATCAAAACCAGCTTCTTTTGAATTCAACAAAGAAAATGTAACTGAAGAGGCTTTTCCTTTCATGTTTTTTGCCAGAGATGAAAAAGCATTTCTTAATTCACTTAAATTAAAATCTGCTTCTTTACCAAGCCCCAAAACATAAATTTTTGACGCTAATACTTTTTCAGGTGTTCTAATTGCAAGTAATTCCCCTAATTTTCCTTGATAATTTTCGCTTTTCATTTCCTGCAGGATTATTCCGGCCAACAATCTGTCTAAAAATGCTGATTCTTGAGTTAATTTCGGTCTGGTTACTGTTTCAAAAGCAAAAACCACTATTACGTCCGCTGACACATTGTTTAAAGTATTTGCTGAGAATTCGAAATTCATATCCCATATTCTACTAACACTGGAGATTAAAATCAAGCTATTTTGTGCTATAATTTCAGATAGAATTGGGCAAGTGGCGGAATGGTATACGCTGTAGTCTCAAAAACTACTAGTCGCAAGGCTGTGTGGGTTCGACTCCCTCCTTGCCCACCAGGCTAAGTCAAAATTTACTCTGTAACCTCGTGTTTTTTCTCTGCATTATAGAATCTGATGCGGTCGCCGCGGAAAATAAGGTCTACTTCCCCCATCGGACCATTTCGATGTTTGGCAATCAAGAGCTTAGTCTGGATGGTTGGAGTAATTTCTGCATCTGGACGGTACAAAAACATAACCACGTCAGCGTCCTGCTCTATAGCACCAGACTCTCTAAGATCAGCCAGCTGGGGCCTTCTTTCACCTCGATGCTCAACTGCACGCGAAAGTTGTGACACAGCTAAGATAGGTACTTTTAGTTCACGCGCTAAATTTTTCAGAGATTGGGAGACAATTGACACCTCCTGCACCCGATTGTCATAATGACGCCCCGGATCAACCAATTGAAGATAATCAACGATAAAAAGGGCTATATTTTGTTCCAGCTGCAACCTTCTTGCTTTTGTACGCATCTCGGAAATAGTAATTCCGGGCGTGTCATCAATAAAAATTGGAGCATCGGCCAACTCTCCCATGGCATTAGATAATTTGGTAAAATCTGTTTCGGATAATTTGCCTGTTTTTATTCTCCATGCATCCACATCCGCTTGTCCTACCAATAAACGATCGACTAACTCTTCTTTACTCATTTCCAGAGAAAATATTGCAACCGGAATTTTATCTATAACTGCTGCATGCTGGGCAATATTTACAATCATTGCTGTTTTTCCTTGTCCGGGACGCGCTGCTAAAATCAGCAAATTAGACTGCTGCATCCCAGATAAGGTATTGTCCAAATCCACAAAACCGGTTTTTATTCCCCGAAGTCCTGCGCCTTTTTTGTGAAGCTCATCAATTCTGTCAAAACTTTCAGCCAGAGCTTCCCTCAAAGGAATAAATGACCGCAAAGAGCTTTTTTGCGATATGGCAAAAATTTGCGATTCCGCTTTATCCAAAATACTGTCTATTTCCTTATCGTCTCCAAAGCCCATTTCGGAAATTAGCGATCCCGCGTGAATGAGAGCCCTTTTCGTGGCAACATCCTTAATTATAATTGCATAATGCTCGATATTTGCCGCTGTCGGAACAGTATTAATAAGTTCCGTTAAATAGGAAGGTTCAATCTCTTTAAAATTTTTATTTTTTTTAATTGCATTTCTAAGAGTTAGAATATCAATAGGTTTCCCCTGCTCATACAGCGAAAGCATTGCTCCAAAAATCATTCCATTTATCGGATTATAGAAGTCAGGAGGCGCAATAATCGAAGAAACCGTTGCGATTGCATCCTTATCGATAAGAATTGCTCCTAAAACGCTTTGTTCAGCTTCTTCATTATTTGGGGGGACTTTAAGACCTGCCATAAAGTAAATTAAAAATTACCCAAGTACCACTATTTCCATCTTTTCCGGTAGTTTATCTTTAGTTATTGTTATTTTTGAGACCAAAGAAACATTTTCTGCTCCTAGTGTTTTCGCTGATTCAATTTTTTTATCCCCATATAAAATGCTTATTTTGGGCTCTAAGGCTGTCACAAACGATTCATTAAAATTATTGTTTGTATTTATAATTGCAACTTCGCAGGCATTAAAGCTTTCTACCTTCTCAGCTATTGCAGATCCCAAAATAACAGTTACATTATCTATTAAAAGCTTGTAAAGAGTTCCGGTAGACGTTTTTGTGCCGGAAATTTTAGTCCCGCCAACTTCATATCCGCCTGGACCGCTTATAATTATCCGAGAGTCAATTACTTTTTCAACATCGATATTATCACTGACATCTAGGACAATTATTGCATCTGAGGCTGTTTTTGGCAGGCTCGAAGTAGGATTAACAATAAATGTCGCCTGTTTACCTTTAATTTTTAGACTATTTTCCCCAACAATTGAAATATCCACCAGAACATCCTATCACAGTACTTTTTTCTTGACAAGTATTGGTTTTTATCGTATCATCTTTTTCTTAGATGAAAAAAGAAAAAGTCATACTTTGTTTTATTGCCGCTTTTTTTGGTCTTTTAGTTGCCTGCGTTGCCTTTTATCTTTTTCAAACCACAAAAACAATTCCCACTGCCACAAAAACTATCTTAATTGCACCTCTTAGTCCTACCAGGGTTCCTTCCGCCTCTTTAGTATTGGATCAACCTAAAGATGAGAATGTCGTCAATAATAAAGTATTAATTGTGTCGGGAAAAACCCAAAGCAATGCTGTTGTAATTGTTATAACCAACTCTTCTGAAAATGTGATTACACCGTCTACAAACGGCAATTTCTCAACCACTGTTAATCTTGATGACGGACAAAATATTTTGGAAGTAATAGCTATTGCCCCCAATGGAGAAAGTATTACAAATAAAAAAACTGTTACTTATTCGCAGGAAGAATTTTGATATGAAAAAATTGTTTTTAATTTTATTATTTATTATTTGTTGCTCGCTAGTTTATAGTTGCTTTACGCTTTCGGCTCATGCCGCTACCCCAACCCCTGAGGATAAAACTACGCAAATACGGGACCAATTAATAACTAATATTGCCTCTCGCGTTGCACAATTAAAATTAGTGGAAAAACGCGGAATAATCGGCAATGTTACTGACGTTACAAATACCCAAATTACGGTTACTGACTCACAAGAAAATACAAGATTTATCGATGTTGACGAACTTACCAAATTTTCAAATCCCGCCGTCAATGGATCTTTTGGAATATCTGATATTGAGAAAGGTAATATTGTAGGAATATTAGGGCTGTATAACAAGGAATCGCGTAGGATTTTAGCGAGATTTGTTAATATAGCAACTATGCCTGTCATAATCCACGGAGGAATTTCAGCAGTAGATAATGTCAATTTTGTTTTAAATATTACAACTGAAGAAGGAAAACAAATATCCGTAGACGTAGAAAACCTGACTAAAACTTATTCTTATACTCAAGAAGACGGCTACATTAAATCCGGATTTTCAAAAATAAAAGTTAATTATAATATTATTGTAATCGGAGTTCTTGACAAAAAAGATAATAGCAAATTAATAGCAACTAAGATTATATTTTTCCCTGAAATTCCCTCAAATCCAAAAGTAAATTCCGCTTTGGAACACGCACAAAAATCCAAATGATTTACCCCTCAAAAGCCGTAAAGAGCCCTAATGAGATTTCTAAAATCGAAAAAGCCTGCAAACTTGGAGATGAAATTTTTGCCTATATTTTGAAAAAGATTAAACTTGACATTACAGAAAAAGAAATTGCCCGGGAAATTAATCTTTTTATAAAAAAATCCGGAAGCAAATGCTCCTTCCCTACTATTGTTGCTTTTGGAAAAAATTCAGCCAACATTCACAATGTCCCAACCGATAATAAATTAACAAAAAATCAGATCATACTTTTGGACTTCGGAGTAAAATTAGAAGGTTTCTGTTCGGACATGACCAGAACAATATTTTCCGGTAAGCCTACTCCCAAGCAGAAACGTATGTACGAAACTGTTTTAAGCGCCCAACAAAAAACCATTGATTTTATCACCAGTTTTGCTAATGATCTGTTCCGCAGTGGCGGTAAAAAAAAAGGGAGGATTTTAAAAGCAAAAGATGTTGATCACACTGCCAGAGCATACATTGAGTCTGAAGGATATCCGACTATTCCCCACTCTTTAGGTCACGGTATCGGAAGAAAAGTACATGAGGCCTTCCGTATTTCTCCTAAATCAAAAAATTATTTAAAAGAAGGAATGGTTTTTTCCATTGAGCCGGGAATTTATTTTCCAAACTTCGGCGGAGTAAGAATTGAAGATTTGGTAGTTTTGGAAAAATCGGGGCTTCGCCTTCTCACTCATTCCCCAAAAAATATAATTGAGATATAATAAGATTATGGAAGGCGCCATCGGAACAAGAGAAATAAATCTTTATTATCCCCTGGAATCTTTAGAAAGAGGCGGAGACAAACTTAATTCTAATTGGCCGTTTGCTAAAACCATTGAATTTATAAAAATCTGCCAAAAGCGTTATCCGGAATGTGAAATAATTATAGAAACCGATAAGCCGCAAAAACTAATTGACATTCATCATAAACCTTTAAATCCCCTGGAACGCAAAATTGATCGCTGGCCAGAGCCAAACTTTGTAATAATTAGCAATTACGAGGCGGAAAAGTGGAAAAATGGCAGAGAAATTATTCATCCGAAAGAATATCGTATGATAATCACCGTTGATACGAAAACAATTATTCAAGGAAATCCGCCCATACAAAAGATTGAATTTACCACTCTTTTAACTAGAGAGAAAACAAAATCAAGCATAAAAAAACAATTAGGTAAAATACCAAGCAACTGGCAATTTAATCCACGTGGTCAAAAACTTAAATTAGTGGTATAATATAAACATGACAAACGTAAACTTAATAAAAGCTAAACATCAGCACATCACCTTAGCTGGCGGTGTGATTTTTTGCGTTTAAATTTTAAACTGAATAAATGACCTAACCGCCGAAAAGGCGGTTTTTTTATGGAATAAAATATGAAAAATAAAGAAGAAGAAATTATATTTAATGCAAAAGAATTTCCATTTTTCAAACTGGACTATTCTAAGTTCAAAGAAATACCTAATGAGGGCATAGTTCCGGCATCAATTCTTGATGCAAAAACAGGGCTATATCTTATGACAGGATACATGACAGAGGAAGCATATCGTAAAACTCTTAATTTAGGTGAAGTTGTTTTTTGGTCAAGATCAACTAAAAAATTATGGTACAAGGGAGAAACTTCCGGAAATAAATTAATTGTGAAAGAGATTAAAAAAGGATGCGAAGATGATACCCTGGCAATCTCTGTAGATCCTGCAGGACCGGTCTGTCATCGAAATACCTGGACATGTTTTGATGACATATCCTTGAAAAATATTTCAAGAGAACAAAGATTTACTAAAAAAGAAAAATGTCCTTATTGCGAAAAGTAAACTTACCGTTGAAGATGAATATAAAGAATGTGATATTATAGAGCTATGATTAAAACGCAGACATTAAAAGGATTTCGGGATTTTTTGCCGATTGAGGCAAAAAAACGGCAATACGTTATAAGCGCCTTAAAACAGGTGTTTGAGTCCTATGGCTTTGAACCATTGGAAACTCCAGCCTTGGAATACGAAGAAATTTTGCTGGGAAAATACGGTCAGGAAGGCGATAAATTAATGTACCGCTTTGAAGATAACGGCAAAAGAAAAGTAGCGCTTCGCTATGATCAATCCGTTCCCCTTGCCCGCGTTATTGCCCAATATCAAAGTGAACTAGCAATGCCGTTCAAAAGATATCAAATCCAAAATGTTTGGCGTGCAGAAAATACCCAAAAAGGCCGCTACCGCGAATTCATCCAATGCGATATTGACACTGTCGGCGCATCCTCTCCCCTGGCAGATGCAGAAATTATTGAAATTGCAATTAGCGCTTTTACAAAATTGGGGTTCAAAAATTTTAAGGTTTTAATTAATGACAGAGAAAATTTACAATTCAAGACGCAGGGAATTGCGCTTTCTCAAGATAAAAATATTTTGGCGGTGCGCTCAATTGATAAACTTAAAAAAATAGGAAAAGAGAGTGTCATAAAAGAGTTGGAGTCAAATGGATTTACAAAAGGTGAAGCAGAAGAAATCTTACAAATTACAGAAAAAGCAAAATTAACACCGCGTTTGGCTGAAGTTTTTTCGATTTTAAAGAAACTTAGAATTTCCGATTCACAATATGAATTTTCTTCCACTCTGGCGCGCGCACTGGATTACTATACGGGCATAATTTTTGAGATAGAAGCTGAAAAATATACCGCAGGTTCTTTGGGCGGCGGAGGAAGATATGATAATTTAATTGGATTATTTGCAGACAAATCCATGCCCGCTGTTGGATTTGCATTTGGCTTTGACAGACTGATGGAGGCGATGGAAGAACTAAACCTCTTCCCTGCCAATTTACAAACAACTCAAGTTTTGGTCACTATTTTTTCTCCTGAACTTCTAGAGAAATCTATTAAAATTTGCGAAATCTTAAATAACAGAAAGATTAATCAAGAACTTTATATTGATCCAGATGCAAAAATGGAAAAACAACTGAAATACGCTGACAAAAAACAAATTCCGTTTGCGGTAATTATTGGGCCTGATGAAGCAAAAAATAATGAGGTAACTGTCAAAAATCTAAAAACCCGCGAACAAAAAACTATGAAATTAGACAAACTTGTTGCGTCTGTTTTTGGCTAATAATTCTCTGTCTTGCTTCCTGCCTTCTTCGTACTAACGCTAAATTGTCATAGACCATGCTTCCTCCATCAAACACTATGCGATGACAAAGTTTGCCATTTTTGCAGACAAAAAGGCCCTTTTCGTCCTCGCCATCCGCCCACCCTGTAATTTCTTTTATTAATTTATGTCTGGAAACAACTTCCTTCCACTTAATCCTTCCTTGAGGAATTTGAAAATTGCCACATTTAATTATTCTTAAAATCTCACACCATTCGTGAACCCTGCCTTTTAATTTTTCATCGGCAACACGGGTGTCTAAATGAATATCGTGCAATTCCTCTTGGGTTAATTTTGGAAGATTACCCAATTTCCTAAGATTTCCTAAGGCATCCATTACTTGCTTAACGGAAAAATTATTCTGTGAAGAGGTATCTAAGGCTATTTTAATTTCTCTTGGAGCCCAGCCTAATTTTACGTAAGGCCGTACTGCTATACTTACTCCACCTTTAATTTCACTTTGTATACGGGTTTTCTCCGCTTGAGTTGGTGGAGGCAAATGTCTGTACCGGCGCAAGTGGCTTAATACATTTCTGACATTTATATTTGATAAACCGGTTGCTTCCGGAAGATCTTTACGCGGCACCCCCTCTATAAAAGCAGCATATACTACAGCTGCTTTTGTATTAGGCTTCGGACTTCTTTTTGAACCTGATTCTAATGAAACCACAATTGCCTATTTTACTAAAAAGCCCGATACAACGCAATAAAACCAGTATCTCCTTTCCATCAAAATACCATTTTTTTAAACCGTAACTCTTGCTTAGCTTTGAAAAACAGAGTATAATTATAATTATGAAAGCGAATATTCATCCGCAATATTTTGAAAATGCACAGGTTATTTGTGCCTGCGGAAATAAATTCATAACCGGTTCGACATTGGAAGTAATTCATGTTGAATTGTGCAACAAATGCCATCCCTTTTATACAGGTGAACAAAGATTTGTAGATAGTGCGTCAAGAATTCAAAAATTTCAGCAAAAACAAACTATTGCTAATCAATATTTAACTAAAAAAGTAAAAAAACAGGAAGAACAAAAAGCCAAAGATGCTGGACCTAAAACTCTACGGGAAATGCTCATGGCAGTTAAATAGCTAATTAATCCTCTCATGTACGATTATAGAAAAGCTCAAATTGAAGAACTTATAAGAAAAATTGAAGAAACCCGCGTTCTTCTTTCCGATCCGGCATTAAAAGAAATGGCTGAAAAAGAAATTGCAGGGCTTACATCTCAAAAGAAAATTCTGGAAGAAGTACTACAAGAAACCGAATCAGGTACTTTACTGGATAAGCGTAACGTAATCATGGAAGTAAAAGGCGCTGCCGGAGGAGAAGAGGCAAAATTATGGAAAGAAGAACTGCTAAGAATGTATTTGCGGTTTTCCCAAATGAAAGGATTTCAAGTTGAACAAATTGATGACGGAGTAATTAAAATTTCAGGAACTTCTTCAACTCCCCCACCCTTTAAAACTTTTAAATTTGAAGCAGGTGTGCATAGAGTGCAAAGAATTCCCGAGACGGAAAAACGCGGCCGGATTCATACATCAACCGCAACCGTGTATGTTTTACCCGAACTTGAAGACATTGACCTGCACATAAATCCTGAAGATGTGGAATTCGAAGCGTTTAGGGCCGGTGGCCACGGAGGACAAAATGTGAATAAGGTTTCGACAGCCGTCCGGCTTAAACATAAACCAACGGGAATAACGGTAACCGCTCAAACGGAAAGATTTCAGGCACAAAACAGAGAAATTGCCATGGAACTTTTAAGATCAAAACTTTGGGAAGCAAAAATTGAAAAACAGAATCAAGAAATTGCCTCCCTTAAATCAACTCAGGTTGGCCGGGGCATGAGAGCAGAAAAAATAAGAACTTATAATTTTCCCCAAGACAGACTTACCGATCACCGGATCAATAAGTCCTGGCATAATTTACCGGTTTTACTGGACGGGAAAATTGACGACATTATCAGCTCCTTCTCATAAATATTGCTGATCTTTTACCTTAAGCTCACTTAAACCGTTAAAATCTTTTTCTAAAAGTTTTGCCAATTGCCTGCCACCTGCCAAATGGGGCAAAACCACATAATCGGCTTTTTCTTTATATAAAGCTTTTGCATCCGGAGCATCTAAAGCAGTAACAATTACAATTGCCCGGCTATTTTTCGTCTTCAATTCTCTTAATAAAAGCAGATTATCTTCAACATCGGGAATTGTTGAGACTACCAAATACGCTGTGTTAATTTTAGCCAAATTTTTAATCTCGGTATCCGAAATGTCTCCAAAGAGCCTGTGCACATTTTTATTTTCAAGCTTTTTAACAATTAAGGGATCAAAATCTATAACGACCACTTCCTTATTCAGAGTTTCCAAAACTTCCAAAACCGATTCCCCCATCTGATCCCCGCCGATTAAAACTACATGGTCTTTAAGATTCTCCATATTTTTATCCGACTGGATAATTTCATCTTTCTTGCCATTTTTCATTTCAAAAATATTTAAATAACGATGGAGCAAAAGATATAACCTATTGTCATTTCCAATGATATACGCAGAAAATACAAAGGCAATTATTGAAACAGCCGTAACTAAAGAAACTATATTGTTATTAATATGCCCTAATTTCCCTCCTAAAAAAACCAAAATTAAGGAAAATTCCGATATCTGCCCAAGACTTGCTCCGCTTAAAAATGAAGTACGTTTTCTAAACCTCATCAATCCCATTGTAATCATGACTATTAATGGCTTAAGAATAAACGCAATTAATGAAAAAATTATTACAGCAAATCCAATCGATTCTAAACCACTAAATGTCATTTTTATTCCGAGAATCACAAAGAAAATAATAATAAAAAAATCCCTTAATATCTTGGCTTTGGCAATTATCTGATAATTGGCAATTGAATTTGCTAAGGCCAAACCTGCCAAAAATCCGCCTATTTCTACCGAAAATCCAATTATTGGAGAACTAATGAAAGCAGCTAATCCTAAAACCCACGCTATGCTTACCAAAAATAAAATTTCCGAAGACTTGGATAATGATTCAACAATTTTAGGAAATATTTTTTGGCTCAAATACCCCACAATACCAAATAGCAATATTCCTTTTATTAAAACTAATAAAAAACTAAGCAAAGGATTAGATAATGTATCTGAATTAAAGCTTGATAAAAATATAAGAACAGTTATGGCCAAAAAATCCTGCAAAAGAAGTACGCCAATTGCCAACTTTCCATACAAGCTATGTAAATCTTTTTTGTCAGAAAGAAATTTTACAACGATAATCGTGCTTGAAAAGATTAAAGCAATTCCTATATAGATTGCGCTTAGATTATTAAATCCCAAGATAATTGCCGCAAAATAAGTTATCAGAAAGGTAAATACAGTTTGAACGAGAAAAATTATAAAAACTGTTTTTCCTACGGAACTAAAATCGCGGATTTTCATTTCCAATCCCAACATGAAAAGCAAGAAAGTAATGCCGACATCTCCCATTGTTTGTAGCAAATCGCGGCTTTGAATATTGACAAATCCTAAAGGACCAACAATAATTCCCGTTAGTATATAAGCTAGAATTACTGGAAGCCTAAGCCACCTAAAAATTACTGCAAAAAAAGCAGCTAGACAAATAACTACAGTTATTTCTGTAAAGATAATTCCCATTCATAATTATTGTAGCAGATTTTAATTGAGGTAGATAATTTCCTCTTCAAGAGAGATCTTGTATTTTTCTTTGACTGCTTGTTTTGCCATTTCAATAAGCATTCTGACATCGGAAGCCTTTGCATTATCAACATTTACAATAAAATTGGGATGTTTTTCAGATATCATAGCTCCCCCTACCCTTCTACCTTTCAAGCCGCATAATGCTAAAAGTTTTGTAGTTAGTACGACAGGAAACGGATCATTTTTTACAATTGCTGCAAATTCTTTCGTTAAATCTTGCGGGAGTGAATCTAAAGAAATGTTTTTAAAAGTACTTCCTATACTGGGATATTCCATTGGATGATGGTTGTTTCTGTAATCAATGCCCTGCCGAACCTTTTCTTCAATTTCTTTTTTATCCCCTATCTCAAATTTAAAAACTACCTGCGTAATAAATTCTAAGGCTGCTCCCTTAGTTTTGAAAATACTGTTTCTGTACCCGAATTTGCACTCACTATTATTTCTTATTTTTTTCTCAAAAGTGTTCATATCAAAACTTTCAACTTTAACCACACTGTCTTTAATTTCCCCTTTAAATGCTCCGGCATTTCCTCTGATTGCCCCGGCTATTGTGCCAGGCAAACCTCCTGCCCACTCAAAACCGGAAAGTGAATTTTCAATACAAAAATTTAAAAGATCCTTAATTAATACACCTGATCCTACAATAGGATTTTCCCCTTCCCTTTTTATTCCTTCAATTTTATTGTAGATTATCAATCCGTTAAAACCTTTATCACTTATTAAAATATTCGTTCCGCCGCCTAAAATAAAAACTTTTTCGTTATTATCACGGGCGTACTTCAAAGCTTCTATTAATTCTTCTGCTGATCTAACCTCAACGAAAAATTTAGCAGACCCGCCAATCTTATAATTGCTGTAATTTTTGAGAAGGACGTTTTTTTGAAGATTCATTCCTATTTCACTAATTCCAAAACTGCTTTTTCAAGTTGGGTATCGTGACTGGGATCTTTTTTATCTAAAGCGACTTCTATGTCCGGCTTTAAACCTTTTCCGTGAACCCAAGTACCGTTTGGCGTCAGCCATTTGGCAATAGTTATATGTAGTCCCGCACCATTTCCCAAATCATCTGCCTGTTGAATAGTGCCTTTACCGAAAGATGTTTCCCCGACCAAAATTGCTCTGCTTTTGCCTCCTATTTTATTATCTCTCAATGCTCCTGACACAATCTCACTTGCTGAAGCGCTTCCCTTATTAATAAGAACAATTACTTTAATATTCGGGTCTGTGAATAATCCTTTTCTTTCCACATTAAGCTGGGTTTGTTCTGTCCCTGTATCCTCACCTACAACCTTATCTCCTTTGGGCAAAAATTCGGAAACAATAAATTGGGCATCTGTTAGGTAACCGCCCGGATTGTTACGAAGATCCAATATCAATCCTTTTATATCTTTGCTGCTTTGTATTTCCAGAGAAATCTTATTCGCAACGACTAACCAATCTTTATTTGTCGCATCACCGAATTGTGAAAGTCTGATATAGGCAACCTTGCCTTCCTGATCTTTTGGAACTTTAATTCCGTCAATATCTTTTACATTCTTGATCCAACTATCAGCACTTTTTACTGTTATTATATCTCGCACTATTTTTACATCGATGGAGCTCTTAGAATCCTTATGTAAAATTGTCAAACTAATACTTGTTCCCTTTGGGCCTCTGATTTTTTCAACCGCAGCAGGCAATGTCCAATCTGCAATTGAATCTCCGTTAGCCTTTAATATCAGATCCCCTGCTTTTATTCCCGCTTTCTTGGCAGGACTTCCTTCAAGAGGAGCTATGACAATAATTTGCTTATCTTTTATCCCCAATTCCGCTCCGATTCCGGAAAACTGTCCTGCCATACCGTCTTTAAAACTGGTATTTGCAACCGGAGGAAGATACATTGTGTAAGGATCTCCTAGCGTTCCAACCATGCCTTCAATTGCTCCGTTTAGCATTTTCTGAGCATCAAGTTTTGTTTTGTCATAATAATTTGCTTCAAGTTTCTGCCAGACAATCCAAAAATTGGAAAAATCTATATTTGTTAAAAATGCAGGAGCCTCTTTATTTGCAACTGTCAGGGATGGCGTATAATTTTTCCAGGAAACTTTTACATTATTAACACCAAAATAGTACCCAATCAAACCCGAGATTATCAGCAATATAATAAATTGTAATGATCTTAACTTTTTCATAAACGAGGATTTTTTTATTATAACATCATTTGGAAATTAATGGGAGATCAGGGCATCAGCGCCAAATGCCTAGAGTGTTTTATGCTCGACCCAATGGCTCTTTGATGTTTTAAGCAAAGTCCATTACGGGAAGCAGGAGTAATTTTCCCTCTTTCGGTTAAAAATTTAGAAAGTGTGCCCATTTCCCAAAAAGAGGGCTGTTTTTTTTCACTGCAGAAATAGCAGACCTTCGGAACTGAAAATTTTCTTCTTGGTTTTCTGATTGTTTTTTTCATCTTCTTAACTGTTAGAAAGGTATGTCATCCGGAACAACTTCCTCTACAGCTGGTTCTTCAACTGTTTCTTTTTTTGCTTCTTTTGCCCCCTTTTTTTTGCTTGTTTCTTCTGCCTCTTTTGGTTCTTTTGAAATTTCTTCGTCTACTTCGGCCGGCCCAGTTGTAGCTCCTGCCGCAGATCTGTTGCTATCCAGCAAAATCATGTCCGAGATAACAACTTCCGTTCTGTTTCTTTGCGCGCCATCCTGACCGGTCCAGGTTCTTGTCGCTAATCTTCCCTCAACATATACTTTTCTGCCTTTTACTAAAAATTGGGAACAAAGTTCAGCCAACTTATTCCATGAGACAATATTGTGAAATTCCGCCTCATCATGTTTTTCTCCTGCATCTGTCTTCCAGCTTCTGTTGGTAGCTAAACCAAAAGAACAAACAGCCGTCCCATTCGGCGTATATCTAAGCTCAGGATCTCTTGTCAGATTTCCAATTAATTGTACTCTGTTTAAACTTCGCGCCATAAAATTATTTTATTCTTAATAAAAGGTGTCTTAAAATACTATCATTTTCTAAGAGTTTTTTCTCAAAATTCCCCGGAATTGTTTCGCCTTCCAAAATAAAATCTAAGTAAAATCCACTCGTTTCTCTTTTAATCTTGTAAGCCATTGTTTTTTGCCCTACTTCATTTTCTTTTATAATCTTTAAATCTTTTAACAGCGCTTTTACGTCTGTAATTAACTTTTTCCGCAATGTTTCTGTTAAAGATGTTTTTATAACCAGTATTAATTCGTATGATCTCATATCAGTTCCCTCAAGATAACCTGAGCTTGTCTAGGGACATCGCGTTTAATCCTAACATATTTTAAGCTTAAAAAGCAAGACTTAAACTATATTTTTACTTCCCGACAATAATTACTATATCTGAGTCGCTATCGCCAGCAAGGTTCCCGGATGAACTGGCAATTACATAATCGGCTAATTTAATATCTCTATTTAAAATATACAAGAAGTCGGAAAAATTCTTTTTCGCATTTATAGCAATGTCCTGATAATCAAAATTATCAGCCTTACTGACGGAATTCACATTGTATCCAAAATCTTTCAAAATATCCCGCATCTGATTTGCTGCACCTGTCTGGTCCGTGCCGTTTCTAACTTGAATTTTGGGAATACTCCGGTCAATTCCCGTTAGGCTGTCAAAACCAACTGTTAAATTATCCAAAGATCTTTCATTATCGACATCTTTATAAACATCCAAAAACGGCATCGGAAAAAGAGATGCAGCATTGATTAAAGATGCATATTCAATATGCCTTTCTAAGCCTATTCCCGGATCCATTACCATTACTCCCTTATCATCATAACCATTTATGATAATTGAGTGTTCCCCTCTGATAATTTTTATTTTCCCGTAAGAAAGTTCGTCATCAATCGGACTGGCGTACCCTATTTTTATCCAAGCCATAACTAAATGACCGTTAAAAATTGCTTTTTGAATTGAATTAATTGTTGAATCGTTAATATAAATTGGTTTGGCGGTT
>CAIQLZ010000006.1 GCA_903872785.1 Candidatus Levyibacteriota bacterium | reverse complement strand
TACATAATCTTCTCCCGGATCTTTTATGCCATTGTTATTAATGTCGGTAAATATATTTCCAATAATTGTATAGATTCCGGGAATGGGGGTTACGGTAGGACCGGAGGTTACGGTTGGACCGGAGGTTATAGTAGGACCGGAGGTTACGGTTGGAACTGGAGTATTGGTTGGTTGGCCAGGAGCTAAGGTTGGGGTTATGGTAGGCGTTGGCGTTCTGGTTGGGGTGGAAGTTGGGGCTCTGGTTGGGGTAGGAGTTATGGTAGGCGTTGGCGTTCTGGTTGGGGTGGAAGTTGGAGCTCTGGTTGGGGTGGGGGTTGGGGTAAAAGTTGGTGTAGGAGTTGGAAAATCTGGCTTACAGGCCATTGCTGACCATTGCAAAGTACCCCAATAACAACTCTCGCAATGATAGCCAGGCCACGTCACTGGTACGCATTGATTGCCAGTGTATCTAGTGTCAAATGGGTTAAGGTCATTGGCACAAGTATAGAGATTAAATATTGCATCCGTACATGGATCATTAATTGCAAAATTACTATCATAAAAAGAGCTATAACAGATTGAATTGATAATATCTCTGGTTCCGCAAGGAATTGCAAATCCTGCAGCGGATGGATAAGGAAAAACTACTGTTAATAGCAAGAAGCTAATGAAGGAAAATATAATTTTAATTTTTTTTCCATGATCTCTTAAAACAAAATAAGGAGGCTTCAATCTCACCCATTTATTCTAGTAAGTACAATAGGAGAATGCAATATGCTATAAATTAATTAAGATGTCTTTAAAAATTTTGAGGAAAACATACCATGCTTTATTTTCCTAAGATTACAGTTTTGTTTTGGCCAAGACTGTAGTTGAAATCCGAATGTCCGTTTTAACAATCTTCCTATCGTTTCCCTTTGCTAAAATTATACCATCACAAATGTATCCACTTGTCTCCATTCCGGTTGCTTTACTGGTTTATGAAATTCATTTCTTTTAGGAATTTCGTTCATGATTTACGCTATCTGCAAGAAGTAATTGCTTGTCAACTATAAGTTACATTAATAGTTTAATTGGCTGCATTATGCAAAACAAATTGCCTTAAAGCATGATAGATAACTTAATACTCTTGCGGTAGCAGTTCGAAATTGTTAATATTAAGGAAACAAATAATGTCATGTATCAATAATAATCAAGGTATTCTAAAAAAGAATTATAACTGCCTGGGAGGGGGTGAATGATATGAGCGGAAATGCAAAATGGCTAGTAGTCATTGCAGCGCTTCTGATTGGTGTTTTTATAGGTTACGCTATAGAAAGACAACGCGCAATATTTAATATGGAAAACGCAAAGCTTTCTATGCAAAAATTAATCGATGAGACAAGAATGACCAATCAAAAACTTTTGCAAGAAAACAAGCAGTTGCAAATTGCCTTGACTCCAACGCCAACCGGTGTGGCAAACAAAATTACTGCCACCCCATCAGCGATTAAAGTAAAATAGGGGACAAATTATTGAACAGAAATTGTCATCCTGACAGAGAGTGATTTAAGTGTTGTACTTAATAGGTTTGATGATTGTCGCATATTAAAACATTTGATAAAATATTTTTTTTATGATTCCAGTAACAGCTCTTAGGCCTGGTGTAACATTTGAAGACCACGGGGACATTTTCGAAGTGTTAACTTACAATAATATGCATCTTCGAAAAACAGGTTCGGTAGTGCAGGTAAAAATCAGGAGTTTGAAAAGCGGATCAACAATTGAAAAAACTTTCGGAAGCAATGGCGAAGTAAACCCCGTAAGAATCGAGAAAAGGAATCTCCAATATCTCTATAAAGACCCTGATTTTTGTTATTTTATGGATCCTCAGAGTTTTGAGCAAATTAATATACCAGCCAAAAATTTACAAGGAAACAATTATCTGAAAGAGGGGGAAAACGTTACGATTGGTTTCCACGGTCAAAACGCGCTTAGCATGATTCTTCCCCCAAAAATCAAACTTAAAGTTGCAGACACAAATCCCGGAGTCAAAGGTAATTCCGCTACTAATGTTTACAAAGACGCAATATTGGAAAACGGCTTAAAAACTAAAGTACCGTTATTTATAAATATCGGCGACGAAATTATTGTAGATACCAGAAACGGCTCCTACACCAACCGCGCATAGGTAATTGATTGCCTAATTCCTAACCTGATAGCATTTTAAATAATGAATATTGACGACGGGACAGATGGATGTCCAAAGAAAGTTATTGTCAATAAGAGCCAGGAAAAAGCAAGGCAAGGGAATTCAGTCTTTCTTATAAGGGATAACGTCTTAAGCGTAAATTCGAAATTAAAAAACTAAATCAGCAAGCTCAATAGCTTTTCGTGCTTTCTGACCCGTTGAACAGTTCATAAATTGGGAGTATAATGGTACATCAACTTGCGTAGTCATAGAGCTAGATATGGATAAAATTGTAATTAAAGGCGCCAGGGAGCATAACCTCAAAAACATTGATTTGGAAATTCCTAAAAATAAATTAGTTGTATTTACCGGCCTTTCAGGATCAGGTAAATCGTCTTTGGCATTTGACACTATTTACGCCGAAGGACAGCGCCGTTACGTTGAAAGTCTCTCTTCCTATGCCAGACAATTCTTAGGGGTTATGAAAAAACCTGATGTTGATTTGATTGAGGGCTTATCTCCGGCTATTTCAATTGACCAAAAATCAACATCTCACAATCCAAGATCAACTGTCGGAACAGTTACGGAAATTTATGACTACATGCGCCTTTTATTTGCGCGGATTGGTCACCCTCATTGTTCAAAATGCGGACGCGAAATTAGTCATCAAACGCAGGAACAAATAGTTAATTCTATTTTCGAATTAATTAACAATGATATTCCAAAAAGAGTAAAAATATTAGTTCTCGCACCCGTTGTCAAAGACCGTAAAGGCGAATACAAGGAATTATTTATTGATTTAAAGAAAAGAGGCTATAAAAAAGCACGTATTGATAAGCAAATCTTTAGTCTGGATGAAGATTTCGTTTTGATTAAAACAAACAAGCATACTATTGAAGCAGTAATTGATGAAATTGTTTTGACCAAAGACACAGACAAATTAAGGATTACTGAAGGTGTTGAAAAAGGATTAAGACTGGGCAGTGGCGAGCTAATTGTTTCGACTATAAAGGACACCGGATTTAATATCCCAATAAAACCCAAGAAAATGGAAGATCAACTATTTTCAGAAAAATTTGCCTGTCCCATATGCGGAATTTCCATACCCGAAATAGAACCAAGAATATTCTCTTTCAATACTCCACACGGTGCATGTCTGACATGTAATGGCTTAGGAACACTTTTATCCGTGGATCGAGACTTGGTTTTTAATAATAATTTATCTATTTCTGAAGGCGGAATATTGCCGTATTCAAATCTTTTTGAAAATGAAACATGGTTTTCCAGAACTTTAATTAAATTCTGTGATGAAAATAACATTCCTTTAAAACAGAGGCTAAGCGAAGTAAAATCAGACAAGAAACAGCTTTTATTAGAAGGAACCGGCGAAAAAATATATAGAGTTCTGGGGCAAAATAGATGGGGAAGAGAAACAGAAATTCATGAATCATTCAGGGGAATGCTTTGGGATTTAAGAGAAAAATATCAATCAACAGATTCGGTATTTTTAAAATCCAGGATTGAAAAATTTATGAGGTATGAAACCTGCACAGAATGCAAGGGAGCGAGACTTAAAAAGGAATCTTTGTCAATAACAATTATGAATAAGTCAATCATTGACGTATGTGATATGTCTATCGTAGATACTCTGGAATTTATCAAAAATATTACCAATAACATAACTCCCCGGGAAACCGAAATTTCAAAATTAATTCTTAAGGAAATAAGGCTAAGACTTT
>CAIQLZ010000005.1 GCA_903872785.1 Candidatus Levyibacteriota bacterium | reverse complement strand
TTCTTTAATTTCCAAACTATTCCTAAAACCTTCGACAACTACTTTTTGTATTGACTTCTCATTAATTAAAGCAAGTGCTTTTTGAGCAAGAACTCCTGCACCATATTTTTCCCTCCACTCATTTCCTAAATCTTGAAGATTCTTACGAGTAATTTTTTCTTCTCCTTTTTTTTCTAGTTCTACCTCTAAAAAATGAGCTAAGCTAATTTTCGCAAATCCAAGGCCCTCAAGGAAATCAGCAGCTGTTGACTTACCGCTTCCGAATGCTCCTGTGATTCCAATAATAAGAGGTTTATTTTCTAACACGTTTAACTTTTTATTTTTTTTATAATTTCTTTATGAATACTATCGATGGATCTTTCTCCATCTAACTCAATTAAAATTCCTTTTTTTCTATAATGTTCCAAAACTGGTTCTGTTAATTTATGAAAAAGTTCAATTCTTTCTCGGATTGCCGCCAATGTTTCATCTTCGCGCGTTTCACCATTTTCTCCATTTCTATAAGAAAGTCTCCATAACGCTTCTTTGTCTGAAACTTTGAGATAGACAACTTTGTCTACTCCATTTTCAAATTTTTCTACCTGCTCTATGGTTCTTGGATAACCGTCAAGAATGTATCCATTTTTGTATTCCGGTTTCTTAAGATATTCACTTACTATGTGTATTGTCTTTTCATCAGGTATAAGAAATCCCGCATTCATAATTTCTTTTACGTATCTCCCTAAAGAAGTTTTTTCTTTAGCCATTTCTCTAAAAATATGCCCCGTGGAGAGATAAGGAGTTTTCAATTCATCCTTCAAGAGATTTCCCTGCGTTGACTTTCCTGACCCTTGTATTCCGATCAAAATTATCTTCATAGAAAGATTATGTTTTGTTATACCCTTCGTAGTTTCTCATTACTAATTGTGCCTCAACTGCTTTAATAGTTTCAAGAACTACCGAAACAACGATCAAAATTCCTGTTCCTCCTAACATAAGCGTCTGAATATTTGTGAAAGCGCGTGCGATAGTTGGAAAAATTGCAATAATACCTAAAAAAATCGCACCTGCTAATGTTATACGTGTTAACACATAATTTAAATAATTTGCAGTTGGAGTTCCCGGCCTAATACCAGGAATAAAACCACCATATTTCTGAATTTCCTCTGCTATTTTTTTGGGATTGAAAATTACAGCCGTATAAAAATACGTAAAACCTACAACTAACAAAAAATAAAGACTATTATAAAACGGTCCTGACGGATTAAACAACCCAGTAATTGTCGTAGCAATACCGCTTAAAAGTCTGTTTGGAGATGCAGTTAGGTACTTTGCAATTATTGAAGGCAAAAGAACGAGGGAAACAGCAAATATTATTGGAATTACTCCCGCCTGATTGACGCGAAGCGGAAGATGAGTAGACTGTCCTCCGTACATTTTGTTCCCCCTAACTCTTTTTGCATAATAAACAGTTATTTTTCTTGTACCTTCGTTGATAAAAATTATAGATGCTATTACTAAAATACCCATTACTAGAAAAGTTATTAAATTAAAAAAGTTATTTGCATTTGCGGTTGAAATTGTTTGTCCGAAAGTTACAGGAATTCTCCCAACGATACCTGCGAATATAAGAAGGGATATTCCGTTTCCGATTCCTTTTTCAGATATTAATTCCCCTAACCAAACCAAAAGCATTGTCCCCGCAGTCATCGTCACGACAAAAGATAAAATATCAATTGTACTTAATGTGGAAATAATATGTTGAGTACGAAGTAATGCATACATGCCGATTGATTGGAGAATTGCCAAAGGGACTGTTAACATCCTCGTATATTGATTTATTTTTTGTCTACCAGATTCACCCTCCT
>CAIQLZ010000004.1 GCA_903872785.1 Candidatus Levyibacteriota bacterium | reverse complement strand
TCATTAAAGGTGTAGCTTTATCCTTGCCGATAAGGCCTATTATTTTATCTTTTATATTTGCAGCTGTTTTTACAGAAAGCTTTATCACTGTAATATTATACATAATTAGGCAGAGTATGGTATAATAATAGCCTCTGAAAATATCTAGTTCAAAAAAACAAGTACCCAAATGCAGTCAGTGTGGAAAAATACTAATTTTTGTGGGTAAAACTGTGACAAAAGATACTTTTTCCAAGGTAGTGACCACTATTTATAGATGTCCTGACCCAGAATGCCAAAAAGCAATCGATAAAAGAACTAAGGATAGAATTAAGCTTCAAAGAAAACAGGATTCTGCCAAAAAGGCTCGAGTTAAAACAAAAATGAGATTAAATAAGCGAAAAATCCTTCGTTAACTTTCAGAAAGTTTTTGTTTGAAATAGTCAACCCACGGAATCAAGCTTGGGTCTTGATCGTAAAGAATTCCGAGGTAAAATGTTAAATATCCTCCGAAAGATAATCCATAAAGAGTTTGCGCAAGCGGTGTATCTCCAAGTATCTCAATATTTACTATTTCGATATTGTTTTTGGAAACAACATCTTTGGTTAGTTCAAATCTCTTTTTTATTGCGGCTGCGTATAAAGATGAGTTTAGAAACAAAAACTTAAGAATTCTTTCCTTTGGATAAAGAAGGCCTTCCATCAAATGGTGATTAAGTTCAGGAATCAGTGAATAAGTGCAGAAACTTTTTGCTGTCTCGTTAAATTGATTTCTCATTGTATGTGCGTTTCCGGCCAAATGTGAAGACCCTACTATGACCGGAATCTTTTCGATAAACTCCTGGGCAATTTTTTTCGTTAGCTCCCCGATTACATAATTGTTTTTTTCAAGAAAAACGGTCGCATTTATTACATCTTCATCCGGAAGATTAACTAATCCAATTTTTGCCAATATTCCAATATGACCCATAATCATATAGCCCTGTCCGAGGCGGGGTTGATTGGCAGGATTATATAAGGGATTAAAAATATAGGCAGGAATATTATTTGTTTTTATAAATTCTCCCAATTTTGAACCGGCAGTGACTGCAGTAATTTTTGCTTTCTTTTCTAAGGCCTGTTTTGCGCACGATAAGGTTTCCTCTGTTGACCCTGAATAGCTAGATAGCATGACCAAAGTATTCTCATTAACATACATTGGCAGTGTGTCTCCGTTGATTAATTCAAACGGTACAGGAAGTGAATCTCCAAATAGACATTTAATAAAATAAGCTGCGTAAGCAGATCCTCCCATACCGCAAAGTATAATATTTTGAATATTTTTGTAATCTTGAGGAAAATTTATTTTCTTTATTTCTTCCCACGTTTGTTTGCATTGACTGGAAAGTTCTTCTACTGAAGCGTAGACATTTTTTTTGTCAATTTTTGATATTGCGACTTTATCGTTTAAGTTGACCACAACTTATTATATTACAGATAAAACTTTTTAATGTCAAAGTTTAATTTATCGGTCTTTCTCTTATTTCAAGCTCATGTTATAATTACAATACGAATATCCGCTGGGGTGGTGGAATGGCAGACACGAGGGCCTTAAGAGCCCTTATCCGCAAGGGTGTGGGGG
>CAIQLZ010000003.1 GCA_903872785.1 Candidatus Levyibacteriota bacterium | reverse complement strand
TTCTGCTTATCCCTTTTAAACCGATGCCGATGGCAACTGCAAAATTGCTTAAACCCAAAGACATGGCGACTAAAATTAAACCGAGCATAATGCTATTTTACTTTATTATTCCAAAAGACTCAACGTAAACTATGCCGGCCTTAGGAAAAAATTTAAAAATACAAATAGTCCTTGATTTATTTTTAAAATAACCTACACTGAAAGCAGTGCATTAATTTGCATCTATTTGCGTATGCCAGAATGAAAAACAGACCTGCCCTAAAACAAATAAAAATAGCCAAAAGCAACAAGTATATTCGAGGCTTGGGAGCATTTTCTTACGGCGGAAAAGTTTATCTCTATTTTCAGTCAAGCTTAGACCCCCTTTCTCAGTTTCGCGTTGCGGTAAGCCCCGATGGCCTTTCTTTTGAGTATGAAAAACGAAACTCTTTTATAGAAACAGGAAAAACCACCTTGGAGGATATCTCGGTATGCTCTGATTTTAATATTTCGGAATATGCAGGATACTTCTTATTAACCTATATCCGCAAAGAAGGAAAAAGGGAAGTCCTTGAAAAAGCCTGGTCAAAAGATTTATTCTCCTGGAGCTTTGAGGGAAATATGGTTTCCGTTAATCAAAAGGGAATTATTGTACCAAACTACACTTATCAAAAGAAAACCGTTCTGTATTCTTCCGAAGCTCCTATCTCTGCCTACTTTTCAGGCGATGTAATTCACTGGGAAAAAAGCGCTAAAGAACTTTTAGCTCCCAGAAGAAATTTCTTCGATTCGGAAAAAATTAGCCTGGAAGCTGTATTGAGTACGGAAAAGGGAATCTTACTGATCTACCATTCAAAAAATCAAGGTACAGATTGGGTGGGAGTAGCGTTATTTGACTTAAATAATCCGGAGCATCTTTTATGGCGGAGCCAGGAACCTATTTGGACTACACCCTTGGAATGGAAACAAAAAAAAGTTAACTTATTTGCGACAATTTTAAATTCAAGCAATTTAATTGCCTATTATCAGATCGAAGGTAAAGAAATATATGCGGCAGTCTATGGGCTTTACAAGATTTCCAACGGGTACACTTCGAAAGATATTTCTCTAAAGCTCAAACGCGCAGAACAAAACCCAGTGATTACGCCAAAGAGCAAAAACGCCTGGGAATCTTTCAATACTTTCAATCCTGCAGCAATTTATGATAACGGGCAAATTCATATTCTTTATCGGGCGCAGGGATATGATTACACTTCGGTACTCGGATATGCAATAAGTCAAGACGGAATTCATATAGACGAACGTCTGGATTATCCTGTTTATGTTCCTTCGCAATCATTCGAAAATATCGATACAGCGAAAATATCCCGAATTTCCGGCCAATATGTCTCGGGAGGCGGAATCGGCGGGTGCGAAGATCCAAGGATCACTAAAATTGATAATCGTTATTATTTAACCTATGTAGCCTTCGACGGGGTAAATCCTCCGAGAATTGCCCTGACTTCGATTCCGGTTGACCATTTCCTCAACCGGCGTTTCCTTTGGGAACGGCCGGTTCTGATTTCTCCTCCGGGCGTTGTGGATAAAAGCGCGGTTATTTTTCCTGAAAAAATAAAGGGGAAATACGTAATTATGCATCGGATTTATCCCGACATTCTGATTGACTTTGTTGACAATCTTTCTTTTGACGGAACTGAATTTCTCAAAGGAGAATATAAAATTTCTCCGAGGGCTAACAAATGGGATAGCCGCAAGATCGGGGCAGGTGCCCCGCCTCTTCGGACAAAATACGGATGGCTTTTAATTTACCAATCGGTCGGAGAACAGGATCCCGAACGGTATAAAATCGGTGCTATGCTTTTGGACCTTAATGATCCAACAAAAGTTATTCATCGCAGCCAATCTCCAATTCTTGAACCGGAAAAACCTTATGAGAATGAAGGATTTAAAGCCGGAGTTATCTATCCTTGCGGCGCAGTTATTGTCAATGAAACACTTTTCGTATATTACGGCGGAGCAGATTCTTATGTTTGTGTTGCAACCGCAAATCTTGAAGAGTTTTTGAAAGAACTCCAACATTCACAGATTGCACGTCTTACAACTCCGATTGTAAAACAAATATTCTAAATGATTTCATTTAAAAGAGACAGTCATAATCCGATCCTAAAACCCAACTCCAAAAATTTTTGGGAATCACAGGCAGTATTTAATGGAAGTGTTATAAAAGATGAAAAATACCGCATGGCTTATCGTGCGCTTTCAGATACACAAGACTGGCAAGGGCGACAACTGTCACTTTCAACAATTGGTTATGGAGAAAGTTCGGATGGAATAATATTTACTAACCGCAAGCAATTTATAACGCCTGAGATGGCTTGGGAAAAATTCGGCTGTGAAGATCCGAGAATTACCAAAATCGACAACGAATATTTTGTTTTTTATACTGCTTTATCAGATTATCCATTTTCTCCGGGAGCAATTAAGATTGGACTTGCGCACTTTTCCGATTTCAACGGCTCAATTGAAAAACATTTAGTCACACCATTTAATTCAAAGGCGATGACTTTATTGCCTGAAAAAATAAATGGGAAATATGCAGCGCTTCTGACTATCCACACTGATTTACCTCCCTCCCAAATTGGACTTGCGCTTTTTGACAGAAAAGAAGATATGTGGTCTGAAGAATACTGGAGAAATTGGTACCAGAACTTAAAAGAGCACATTCTTCCTTTAAGACGGATGAATTCAGATCAAATAGAAGTAGGAGCGTGTCCAATTGCAACGGATTACGGATGGCTTCTTATTTACGCTCATATACAACATTATCATAATCCTAACTACAAAATATTCGGAATAGAAGCAGCTCTGCTTGACAGAAACAACCCCCAAAAAATACTCGCGCGAACTGATTCTCCAATTATGATTCCGCAAGAAGAATATGAATTAAGAGGCAGCGTACCAAACATTGTCTTTCCGTCCGGTGCGCTGATGGAAGGGGATACTATTTCTCTCTATTACGGTGCTACCGACACCACCTGCTGTGTTGCAACTTGCTTATTACAAAGTTTGGTGAAAGAAATCAAAAAGAATTCACCTGTAGTGTTAAAAGCACAAAAGCCTTTGAATGCTCCGCTTCTGACGCCAATTGTAGATCATCCATGGGAGGCAAAAGCGGTATTTAATCCTGCAGCTTTTTATGACGGAAATGAAATTCATCTGCTGTATAGAGCTATGTCTTCGGATAATACCTCTGTTATTGGCTATGCAAAGAGTTCCGACGGGCTTTCGATATCCAAGCGTCTTGAAATACCGGCTTATGTTCCGCGTGCAGAATTTGAAATCAAAAAAAACCCGGGCGGCAATTCAGGATGTGAAGATCCCCGGATTACCCAAATAGAAAACAAGCTTTATATGTGCTATACCGCTTTTGACGGAGTTAATCCTCCCCGGGTCGCATTGACATCCATAAACGTTACTGATTTTGTTAACAATAATTTTAACTGGGCAGATCCGGTTCTTATATCTCCGCCGGGAATGGATGACAAAGACGCTGCGATTTTTCCTGAAAAGATCAACGGCAAATATGTCATTATTCACAGAATACAAAATTCAATAGTCATAGACTTTGTTGACACTTTTAATTTTAAAGAAGACAATTGGCTTCGAAGTGTCGAATATATTCCTCCCCGCGGGCACAGCTGGGACAGCGAAAAAATCGGACTTTCTGCTCCTCCTTTAAAAACAGCTGCCGGATGGATACTTCTTTATCACGGAGTAAGCAAAATAAGCCATCATTACCGGATAGGAGCCATGCTTCTTCACCCTAAAGACCCAAGTTGCATTCTCTCAAGAACTCCTTGGCCAATTCTTGAAGCTGAACTGCCGTTCGAACAAGAAGGTATTGTGAAAAATGTTGTATTTCCGTGCGGCGCAGTCGTAAAAGATGATACGCTTTTTATCTACTACGGAGGAGCAGATACGGTTGTGTGTGTGGCTACGCTTAGTTTCTCTTCACTTTTAAATTATTTACTTGAAGTAAAATGAATTTCTTGCTTCAAAATGTTTAGGAGAAAATAAATCTACATTCTCAATAGCTCCAGTAATTTATATATCAAAATTGCCGGCCAAACAAGCGCCTTCAAAAAACCAATCACTCCTGCTCCAAATGTAGCTGCGTGCTGGATAAAATAAACCGCTGCTCCAATTAGTCCTAAGCCGTAAACAGCATTTGAGGCGCCGCCGCCTTTTCGCCATTTTTTATCTTTTTTACAATCCTCTTTATCATTCATATTTTCATTTTTTTCAGACATAAATTAAAACTTATTGGTTATTTTTAAATTAAATTTTTTGCCCGAAGCTGTACATAGCTATGCTTTTTCTCCATAAGAATTGCCCCTAAGCCCACTGCAACAAATATCATTGAAAATAACCAACCAAGAACTGGAATTATACTCGCTATTCCGTAAATAACAAGACCAACAAATAATGACCAATTCAGGTGATCATTCTTACTGATATATTTAACTGCCCATTTTCCAATAACCAGAGCAGCAACGATATGTGCCAAATATAAAGAAAGCATAAACAATATTCCTCCAAAAACTGCCAGAGGTATTCCAATGAGCGTACAAAATAGCAAGACTACTATGATCGGAGTAACGATTGCTATCAAAAGACCGATACCTACATTTTTCCAAAAACTTGTCTTGATAGAGCTAACCAGCTTTTGAACGCAGATAGGAAATAACTTAATAAAAAATATGCCTATAATAAGTGAGGCAAGAAAACTAATAATTTTCCCAAAGATAACAAAACTGGTTATCGCAGGAACGAAAGACGCAATTTTTGTAGAATCCATTTGCGGAGTTGCGCTTTTCGGAAGCATATTTCGCATTGTTTTTCCTTTAATTACTGCTCCTGAAACTACTTCAGCTTTTTGATTGCTCCAATAGGTTACGTCCCCTGCAATATTAGCATTCGGAGACACAGATAGTTGACGTATATATGTAAAAACATTCCCACTGATTTTATTTCCCAATGAGAGCTGTCCGCCGGCAATTCTAACATCTTTACCTACCAACCCATAAAATGTAAATGCTCCTCCTGCTCCGGCAACGCTTCCGCCAATTTTCGCTGTATCAGTAAAATTGGATGAACCTCCCAAAATAGAAAGGTTCCTACCGATACTTCCGGTAACAAGAATATTTCCTCCGATAATCCGGGCATTACCTGCAATACTTCCTTTAATATTAATATTTCCTCCTATAGCAAGAAGGTCACCATTGATCGTACCTTCAACTGTTATGGAACCGCCTGCTACATATACATCGCCATTTACAGTTCCTACAATATCAACATTATTACCTTTAACAAGGTAATCACTATTTATTATCTGATCTTTCGTTAGGATAACTGTATTAGCCTTTGTGGTATTTGCACTTACATTTTGAGCCGCGTAAAAAAAAATAAAAGGGGAGAGAAGTAGAATAATGCCTGTCAATAATTTCTGCATATGCTTATCTGACTATACTTTAACACATTTTTTGGTAATTTCAAGTATATCAATCCCTTCGTGATGCTGGTAAGGGCACTATCCACGTCGGCTGCGGGACTAGGAATCGGACCTAGATTAAGGGATCCAAAGTCCCCCGTCCTACCATTAAACGATCCCGCAATAATTCCTTATTGACAATTGAAATTATAACATAATATAGTGCATAAAGAGGAGGTGATTATAGTGAGTGATCCATGCCCAGGGTGCGGCAATGATCCATGTACCTGCTAAAATCCGTAAAAAGGAAAAAAGAGGAATAGCATTCTGAACCGTGAGTAAAGACGGAAATTGGATGTATTTAAATTAGCTCATAAAGCGAAACTTTTATATAACATATTGTATGAGTGAAACTTTTAATCAGGAAAATATTGCAAGATTAGATCAGAACTTAATGGATGAATTACAAGTTGTATTCATGGAATATTCGGAAAGAAAAGGTTTTCCCGATGCATACTGCACTAAGATTAGCAAAGAGATTGCTACGGACTTAGGATTTCATTATCAGGAAGGCTTTTTTAAGCTTGATTTCCCAAACAGTAAAGGCGCTTTACTTATTGAACATGCATGGTGTACGGATGCAGATAAAACTATTATAGATCTAACCGCGCATCAATTTAATGCAAACTTAGAAAAAGCATTATTCAATGGCGTACAGGTAATAAAACTTCGGGACCCTCTTTATGAAAGATATTCGCCTCTTAATGCGTCTGCAAAAAATAGATCATCCCGCTAATTTACCTACTGTATAATCCTATTAATTCTGCTTTGTCAATAACGTGTTTCTGCATTTCTTTTTCCAAAGTCTCTTTGTCCGGATTAGTTAAATTTAAAGCTGTATCTAAGGCATACAACTTAAAATAATAACAATGCGTTCCTGATGGGGGACAAACGCCAACGTAGCCTACTTTATCTACACTAGTTTTTCCTTGCAATGCGGATTGCGGAACCGAATTTTCTTTCATTTTCTGTACTTTAGGATCAATATTAAACAAAATCCAATGAACAAAAGTTCCCATCGACGCATCCGGATCATCCATGATTAAAGACAAACTTTTTACGTTTGCCGGAATATTCACAAAAGATAATGGAGGACTTATACTTTTTCCGTCGCAAGTATAAATTCGAGGAATTTTTGAATTATTTTCAAAAGCTGTACTGGTTACTTTCATGTTTTCTTTTTGAGAAACAACAATTGTTTTTTTAGAATTATTCGGTAATGCAAATAAAGAGACAACTACAATTAATATAGCCAGAACCAGTATTTTCTTCATGTGAGCGGGAGACGGGAATCGGACCCGCTGCCTTCTCCTTGGCAAGGAGACATTCTACCGGTGAACTACTCCCGCAATAAATCTTCTAAAAACTATGCTACCTTTAAAGATTCTGTGCCGAGAGCAGGAATCGAACCCGCATAACCGCTTCTTCAGAGCGGCGCCTTGACCTCGTTGGCAATCTCGGCAAATATTATTTTTGCAATCTTTTGTATGTCCTACCTCTATGACAATTAGCACATACTAAATCACACTTCTCTATTTCTTCTTTTATTTTATCAAAATTTACCAATTTTCGAAAGGCAAGAAATGAAATGCTTGCAATCTTCTCCTGCTCATTACGATGATCGAAATCCATCACCCATGTTGGATATTTTTTTCCACAATCAAAACACGGTTTGTTTTTAATCTTATCCAGAAACTCTTTACGTTCTTTTATGTACCTTTGCTTTCTTTCCTTAGCCAACCCTAACTGTTTTTCTCTATTCTCATGATAATATTTTCTTCCTCTAACTTTATAGCAATTCTTGCATTTTTCGTAATACTCACCAGCCCTTAAGCCATTTCTTCTTTTATAATAATCTTTCAGTTGTTTACATAAACCGCATTTTGGACATTGTTTCATTTATAATTCATATTATGTTATCATGGATCGAAATGCAAGTTTTTTCTTCAGACAGGCGCTTTAACTTCGTTGATAATCTTGGTAGCAATAAAAAATACTATTATTTCTTAAGTCTGAAGTAAATATTGCTACTTTCTTGTTAAGGACCAAGGCTTCTGATAGAATCAGACATGCGCCCAGGTGATGAAATGGTAGACATGCAGTGTTCAGAACGCTGTGTCCGTAAGGGCTTGGGAGTCCGAATCTCCCCCTGGGCACCCTGGTTTATGATAAAATAAGTCTCTTGGGCTTGTGGCGGAATTGGTATACGCGTACGCTTGAGGTGCGTATTCCGAAAGGAGTGGAGGTTCAAGTCCTCTCAGGCCCACATCGGTTGACTTTGCGGTGGCAACATCATTAATTAGCTTGAATGGGAGGCCTATTCTCTGGTTTGAAAAGGCCTTTCCGTCAAACAGCACTCCTTCTGGAAAAATTAGCCTCTGATATTTTGTCTTTGCTTCAGGAAAGGCGTCATACCAAACTAAATGAGGGGTTTTAATAAAAGCGTATGCATAATTCAGAAGAACATCTATATCTACTTCTTCAGCGTGCATGTCTGTAAGGCCAAATTTTGCCAGAGTCATTTTTTGCGATAATTCCTTCAATTGAGCTTCGAGTAGATTTTCCGGAATTATTCCTTTTCGTCCTTTTTTAATAAGCCACTGCTGTTCATTTTCAAATTCTTTAATTTCTTCCAATTTCCTCAAATAATCACCTTTAATTTCATGTATGCGTTCTTCGTATCTCTTGATAAATACTTGATGAAATAATTCGACATATTCTTCTTTTACCTTTACTTGCTTGAGATATGCAAAAAACCAGTCTTCAAAGTTTTTCTTGGAAATTGTTTTTGAATATTTTTGACAAATCTTGTTATGGCAATAATATTTTGCATACATGCCTCCGTTTCCTTTTGCCCAACCCGCCGTCATGGGCTTATTACAATATTTACAAAGCGTAAATCTTCTTAAAGTAAAATCCGGGTTATTGTAAAGGCGCTTATTGATCGTATTGTTGCTTCTGCTATGAAGGGTTGCCTGAGACTTTTCCCATAAGGCAATAGAAATTAAAGGCTTATGCTGACCTTGAATAATTTTTCCTTCATATGTCATGAGGAGGCCTGCGTAAAAGCGATTGTTTAAAATTTTATTAATGAATTGTTTAGAAAAGTTTAGGATAACTCCTCTATAATTCTTCAGCTTTCTATTCCTCATTAAAGAGGCAAGTTGAGCCTGAGTATACGCTCCGGTATTAAAAAAGGTGAAAATATCAATAATTGCTTGGGAACAGGGTTCATCCCATTCACAAACAGCCAGCCTTACTCCGATAAGTTTAGGCCGGAAATAACCTGTTGGAGGTTGCCAAGGCCATAATCCTTCTTCTACGCGCCTCCACATTGAAATTTTAGCTCTTTCTTTCCTTACATCGTTATCTAATTGAGCAACTGCCGCGAGTATCGTTTCAAGAAAGCGTCCTTGTGAAGTTTCATCAATTTTCTCTGTAGCGGAGCGAAGCACTATCCCTAATTTAAGTATCTCACTTCTAAGCCATAAGTGTTGCTGTGCATCCCTTGCAAATCTGTCTAGCTTATAGACTATCAAGGCTTCAAATTTCCCTTGATTTTCTTTGCAATATTCTAAAAGTTCAGCGATCCGGTGAATATTTGTTCCTTTTGCAGAAGTAGCTTCATGTTTTTGAACGCCAACAACCTCAAACCCTTCTCTTTGGCAATAAGAACGACAGATGTCCTCTTGCGTGCTAAAGGAGGTATTATCAATCTGCCTATCAGAACTAGTCCTTAAATAAATTATTGCTTTCTTCATAACTTAAATGCCCGTACTGGTGTGCTCAAATCCGTGAGGACTTGTCCAATACGGGCATTAAAAATCCCCACGATTCTTGAGCACCTCTCTATTATTCCACTCCTGTATTAAAAGTCAATAAGTCTATTATTACATTATTTAACCTTACTTTATGATTACTTAACAAGATTATTACCATAACTTTATTCTTACCTTACTAGATGATTACTAAGTAATATTACTGTATTACATATATAGTAACTATACTGAGTTGGCCTGTTCGCTTGCTGCGTCAATTATTCGTTTTTGTAATTGTTGCCATAACGCTGAGTCTTTAAAGCGCACGATGTGAAACCAAGCCTTGTTTCTTCCTCTTACCGATGGTGGCGTAACAATCCAGACTGGATGTAATGGTGAATATTTAGTCTCAGTGTAGCGGACAGTGAAACCACGAAGTTCAAGTTGGTCAAAAAGAATCAAATTTAAAATTACCAGATTCTTCGTTCGATTATATGTTTTAATTTTAATCTCAATATCGTCAATATTCATGTTGCCTTATCCTCTTGAAAATATCCTGTTTTTCAATCTAGTAATCGCTTCGTGGTATTCTCTGGCGTTTACTAAAAGCGTATCAAAAAAGAATTGGTTGGATATTTCCTCGCATCTGCTTTTATTCTCAAAAACAAAGAAACAGATATTCCTCTCACGCTCAATTGCCGTAAGAACTCTTTTCATAATAAGAAGTGCTGCGGCTTCTGCCAAATCCTTTGTTTTATAGATATCCATATGATTAATCGTCTTTCGTGTTTCAACAACACCTGTGCATCTCTAAGCAACTCTAAACGCTAGTTCTAATAGTTGCTAAAGGCATAATAATATCCATAATTTCTTTTCTTGCTTTTTCTATAGATTCTTTTAATGAAGTTAAATCTTTTTTCTCATTCTGTATTGCGTAAAGTTTTATTTTGTAATTTAATAAATCATCTAGTAAGAAATCTAAGGTGGGGAAATAGGAATAATTACGAGGAGGAATTAAAAGTATCCAATTGTTAAGATTAGCCTCTATTTTTATTCCATCCGGAAGGTTTAAAACTGTCTGATATGCTTCACCCTGTAATTTTTTCATATTGATTTTCATTTAATCTACATTTTCTTTTCTCTAAATAAGAATCAATTGCTAAATCTGATAAGACAATAAATGTATCTCTTAAACTTTCTATTTCCGGATCTGTCATTTTTTCAGCAGCTCCCCCCAGGATTTTTCTACATTCTTCTATACACAACATTCCTAAAGTGTAGAACGATATTGGGCTCAAATACAATTCCTAAGTGGTAATATTGAGGCTATTTTTTACTAAAGATTGACAGTAGATAATGAAAATAAAAGCTAATTATGCAAAAATCGATATCCTTCTTGTGGGGTATTTACAGCTAGAACGCTATATCCTAATTTCTCAATAAATTTTTTAACCGTCCTTAAACGATTTCTTATCCGCTTTTTCCAGGGTTTCGGATTAGCTTGATAATCAGCATTTGATAGTCTTTGTTTTATGCATCTTGCTAAGTCAAGATTACTTACGAAGTCATTTTGAGAAAAAAGTTTAATCATCTTTCGGACTATCTTATATTTTCTTCCTTTATTAGATAAAACTGATAATAAATTCTGTGTGATATTGTTATTGTCTTTTTGTTGTTTGCCCTGAATATCTTTTTTTCTTTCTAATGCTCTTTCCCTCATTAGGTCTCTGTTTATTCTATTCGCTTCTTCCTGCGCCATTATAAGCCGCTCTTGCTGTAATCCCACTGTTCTATCTGGAACATCATTGAACGGGTTGATAAAGTTAATCTTTTTCATGTCAATATTAATTTATAGCTGCTTGTATTTTACTCTTTTTGCGTTGCTATCTCAAAACTTCCAAATTCATGTGTTTTCTGGTATTCTATAATCACAATTTAATTGCCTAAAACCGAAAGGTCACGGCATCAAGTCCTCGTGAGTAGTAAGCTCTTGTCAGAGCGCTCACGAGGCCGTATTCCGAAAGGAATGCGGGCGGGGTAACCCGTCGCTGGCAGGAGCTTTTTGTATGAAGGACTTAAAAAATACATTTAATGAAGGTGCAAATTCTGCTAAATTAAAAACCCATAAACAGGCAATAGTAAGAGCTACTGCTCACGGGCTTTTTACCGCCCTAGCTTTTTTTAATAATTTCCAAATATGGGTAAAGTTTATTATATTTATTACTCTTTTTATAACTTATGGTCTAGTTGCGTCATCAAAGAGATTTAGAAATAAATTGTAAGTCCATGACAATTAGACCGAACTTGCTATCGCTCGGCGGGAGCTTTTTGTGTAAAGAAAAGTATATGAATATGGAAAATAATATAGAAAGAAAAATAAAGAAAATATCTATTTTAACTTCTGGAATCCCACTTTTTTTGTTTTTGTCCTGTTTTTTTCTGCCAGTGGGCAATCTGCCAACCATAATTGCAAATATCATATTCGTATTGTTAGTGACAGCATTTATTATGGGGATAATTTTGTTCCTAACTCGAAAATTCATTAGTAACAAACTAATTAAAATAACAAGTAGTACAAAAATAACAAAAAAACACTTACTGATATTGTTTTCCTGCTTATGCATTATATTTTTATTCTATTGGTTTCAATTAAGACCAAATATGGTAAGAAAATCTTGCGCTGATGAAGTAACAGCAAAATATAGAGGACATAGTTTTATTGATGTGAATAATTACTACCGACTTTGTTTAGCTAAGCACTTGATGAAGCCAGAATCATTATTTGTAAATCAATAATTCAACTATGTTTGATTTCCTAAAAGGAATAATTATTTTTATCACAACCATAACGCTTCCAATAAGCGGGTTGTTTGTTCATTCAAAGCCAGTAGTAAAGCCAACTCTTACGCCCTCTCCGACTATTTCAATAAGCATCTCACCAACACCTAAAAAATTAACACCTACTCCAAGTAAGCAGGTTGTAAAAAATGATAATAATTATCAATATAATTCTGTGTCAAATACGCCCACACCAAGCCCTGTTTCTCAAGATCCAGGATTAAAAACTTATCCCATTAATTCTATTGGCGATTTATCAAGCCTATCAGCATTGGAAGCGCAGCAAATGAGAGAAATATATAACGAATTTCTTGCAACTCCTAATCTGCAATACTTAACTCCGCAGCAACAACAAGAAGTTTTTAAACAAAAAGCAAGTACCTATATTGATAATTATAAAAGACAATTAGAGCAAGAAAAAAGTCAATTGCAAGAGAATGTCAATCAATTAAAACAACAGTTAAATCAAGTCACCCCCACCAACACTCCTATTCCTACTCCGACTCCTTTTGTAAGTCCGGCTATAGAAAACGCTTTATCTCAATTAAATCAAACGCTAACTAATATTCAAAATCAACCGGTGGCAATGAATATAATTGAAGGAAGAAAGCAAAGGGCTTACCAAGACTGGGTAAATGGCAATCAAGCTATCTATAGTCAAATTATGGGTAGTCGCTACAAAAACGATCTTAACGCGATTCTCACGGCACATGGCATGTAATATGGAGCAATCCATCGCTGTGGGAGCTTTTTATATGAAAAATTATAAGATTATAAAAATGTTTTCTAAAATAGCTTACGCAAGTTTGATGCTGGGCGGATTTGCTGGTGTAATGTTTGGAATAATGGAGTTAAACCAATTATTGTTTCATTCATTAAGTTTTGATAGGTATCTTCTCTTTAGGGGAATTATGATGATTATTGGCGGCGTTGCTCTTATTAAGTGGGGTTACGACATTAAAGAACGATTAAATAATCAAGAATTAGGTAATGAAAATTAAAAAAATATATATTGCCGGAGTAATAGGGTTTATTTGTTTAGTAACGGGATATATCCTTGTTAATATATTTCTTAAAACCTTAATTAATAGTGGATTTTATGGATTAATCATCCTGATCGTTTTCATTGTGAGCTTATTATGGTCGATAAATTATTGGTGGGGCATGAAGATTAAAGAGGATGCAGCGGAAGAAGCAGCGCGGGATATTGCCAATCGCAATAAGTATGGTTATATTTCAAAAGACCAGTTGAAAGAATCAATAAAAACCACTCTGTTGAAAAATATTAAAAACGAGTATTATAATTTTAATAAACATTAAATCCCGCAGAGGCTTGCAGTAAAGAGATTAATATGAATACTTATTTAATTCCAGATGAGTATGGTTTCTGGGATTTATCCGGGAGAAATCTATTCTTTAAGTTTCCAAAATTTTCATTTATTGATATAAAAGATAAACTTAATCTTACAGAATACTTCTTAATCGATGAACAAGATTCTGAAAATGTGTTTCCGGAGAAGGCATTGTTAGAAATGCTAAAGACTTCAAAAAGAAAAGCGTATATACCTCTCGAGAATGACATTCAATCAAAAATCAAACAAATAGTTACGGTCTATTTACCAGGCTATCTTCTTCGTTATGGTAAGCATGTAGCCGGGAATTCAGATTCAGCATCAACGGTGGCGCTAATAGACGAAATAATTATAGGCGTAAAAGATAATCCTGAATTACACATGAGGGAGCTATTAAAAGAGTTAAAATCGGATCGAACTTTGTCGAAGTTTTCCCATACTCGTCCTACTGAAACATTAGATTAGTCTTAGATATGAAAAATTTTAGCTTCTTTGTCTTATAATAGATTCATGTTGTCATTAAAAGAGCATTTAAGTAAGCACAGGGTGGCTATCGAGACGAGGGATCTTGTTAATTTCTCCGGAGATGCAATTATTGTCCCTTGCGATACAGACCTTACTTATAGAAAGGGAAATCCAATAGTCCGGTACCTTTCAAGACTTTTAAATAAGAACACGGATTATAAAAAGGTAGCTAATTTTGTTTGGGGAAAGGCGAAACAATATGAAGATAGCTTACTTAAAGAACTTTCTGCTATTGGATATTGCGATATAGGCAATGCGGTAATCACAAAGGCATATTTCTTTAAAGTAAATAATTTTATTTTTATGCCATTATATGATCATGATGATACTGACAATAGGCTTAATACGCCATTGCTCCATAAGGCTTTGCGATCAGCTTTTGATTTAGCCAGTCTATATGGATTAAAAAATCTCGCGATGCCTATGCCTTCCTCAAAATCGTCGGAAGAAGATTTCACAAATAAATTCTTAAAATCTCTATTCTTTGAAAATTTCAATAAAAAAGAATTCAATCAGGATGAATTTCTAAATATCGTATATGCTGTTTTCAGCGATTATAAAAACAGTTCTTTAGAAAATATAACAATCTACAAATGATATTTATTAAGGAAAAGGCTTAACATCTTAATTAAAGAATATGAGATGATTAATGTATGGCAACTTTAAAACAGCGCAAAACAGCAACAATTTTATTGGAAAATAAGGGAAAAATGAGTGTTAGTAATGCTATGAAGAAGGCGGGATATCCGGCTTCAACAGCAAAAAACCCGCAACAATTAACCAATTCTAAATCTTGGGAAGTGTTGATGGAAGAATATTTACCGGAGGAGAAACTTGTTCAGCTTCACAAAGAACAATTGAAAGCCACAAGGGTACAATTCCATAATGATTCTAAAATAGAATTTCCAGATAACGATGCGCGGCTCCGAGCCTTGGATTATGGATATAAGATTCGGGGCATGTATCCAAAAGAGCAGATTGAGCTATCGTTTGTAGCAAAATATAAGGACTTAACGGACGAGGAGTTAAAAGAAATAGCGGGTGTTTCGTAACCCTAAATTTATAGCCTATAGCAAATCACTTAGCCTCAAGACAATTTTCCGACATGATATTTAGCTTCAATTTAGTGGCGTAAACTTTACAATTTACGACGCTGGAAGCGAAAAAAGTAAAATCGGTTTTCCTTTGGGAGTCTCGTTCCATAGCGAAGCCTTATGGGAAAAGAAGAGTCTACTTGTCCGTCCATAATTTAGCAATTGCATCTTTCATTTTCTGTTCGTATATTTCAATAAGTTTTTTATTGGCATCCACTAGCGCTCGTTCTGTTTCTATTTTTTTAACAATTTGCTTTTGAATAGTTAGAGGCGGAATAGGAATTTTTTGATTTACCACAAAGTCCCTTGTTACGCCCTTTACGCCTACGCCAACCGCATTGTTTTTAATTTTTTCCGCAACTATTTCAGAAATAAGCCACAGATATCTGGCATCAAGATTTGCCCCTTTAGATACTAAGGCAGTTAAGTCTTGATTAATTGCATAATCTTGATCTGCTATCGCAAATTTTCCAACAGATACTCGAGTAATCAGGACAGTTGAGTCTTTAGGAGCAATTTTACTTGAGCTATTTTTCAAACCAAGCTCTGTAATCATTTCTGAACCCTTAATTCTATGATCATCCGAAAAATATTTTGCCGAAAGCCATGGGATATTTCCGCCCCAATATTTCTTTTCTGTTCGCGATGGAGTACCACCACCAAAAATATCGCACACCTCCCCTAACTTCACTTTCTCCCACTTCGAATCAATGTCGATTTTAGGTCTCCAGTTACTAACGACCTGATTAGAACCAGTAATGATATTTTGGTATCCATCCAGTTCTAGCACGATTTGCTCTTGGATTTCGAGAGGTGGAAGTGGGATTTTTAATTCGTAAAAATGATCATTATTCAAATTTTTCTGTGCTCCACCACGCGCACACATAAAAATATCTGCTTGGCGACTTAATAAAATCTTGCCAACAAAATCTTTGTTCAATTTATCTTGATATTCTGGTTTAATTGAAAAAGTACCGCCTGAATCCATCATCCAAAATTGACCCGCCACAGAGCGGACACAATGCTCTGACATTGCAAAGCGCGCAATAACATATTCGTTCTCGCGATTAAATTCGTCTGTCCTAAAACTTTCACCGCCTCCGCCATAAACTGGGTATTTTGTTCCTTGTTTATTATTTTTTGTAATTCGTTCTCCAAAATCTAAATGAACGACTTCTCCCAACTCCACCATTGGCCATTTGGCATTGGTGTAATCTGTCGCTATTCGATAGCGGTCGCCGGAAAGATTATAATTATTTTCTGCAATTGTATATTTTGATACTAAATTTACTAAAGGTTCATGCAGGTAATCGTCCTGTGTTAATTTCTGATTTGCCAACACCCAGTCTTTGTAGGTTTTTATTGTTTCTATCGCATGAGGTAAATCATCATTATTAATTTTTCTTCTTTGCGCTCCGAGATCGAAGCCATCATGATTTATTTTATAAAATAATACATTTTTAGATAGTTTAGAGACTTCGTTATCAAAAAATAGAATACTTGTTTTTACTCCTGCATATGGATTAAATACTCCATTTGGTAAAGATACGACAGCATACAATCCATCTTCGACAAGGTTCTTGCGTAATTGCTTATGTGATGTTCCCGACTGAAAGATTATTCCTTCCGGCACTATGATGCCTGCCCTGCCCCTTGGTTTTAAATGATTCATTATGTAATCTACAAACAAAACTTCACTACGGCTTGATTGAATGCTAAATTTGTTATGAGGTTTTATTCCCCCTTTTGGTGACATGAATGGAGGGTTTGCCATTATCACATCGAATTTATCGTTCCAGCGGTCGTCGCTAGAAAGGGAATCGTATTGGAATATTTTTGGATTCTTAAATTGGTGAAGATACATATTTACCTGTGCGATTCTAACCATGCTAGGATCTATGTCGTATCCTTCAAAATTATTCATTAAGTTTCGGCGTTGATCGGGAGTAAGTGGCTTTTCTTTTCTCTCCGGGTCATCTTTTCCATCATGTTGTTCAAGAATATGTTGATATGATTTCATTAAAAATCCTCCTGTACCGCAGGCAGGATCAAGTATTTTGTCATCCATAGTCGGATTTACCACTTTAACAATGAAATCAATGATGTGTCGTGGAGTACGGAATTGACCAGCGTCGCCTTGACTACCCATAACAGAAAGGAGATATTCATATGCATTGCCAAGTTCTTCGGGATGAGAATAATCAAAATAGTCAATTTCTTTGAGGAATAATCCGAGCGTTTCCGGTGAGCGATATGGCAAAAAGGCTGATTTTAAAATATTTCTAAATAGTTCCGGTAATTGTTTAGCTTCGGCAAATTTTTGGAAAGCTTCTACATATAAATTCATTCTGTCTTGATTTCCTAATCTTGAATCCATAAGTCTTGTCCAAGAATAGGATTCAAGATTGCCTACGAAGAAGGCGGGTTCATCCCCATTCTTTATTGCTGCTTGATCCATGTCATCCATAAATTTATAGATCAATGCGTAAGTAATTTGATCTATTTGCGAAGCGGGATTTGGTACCACTCCAACAAGTACTTGGCGAGCTGCATCTATATGTTTTCTTGTATCCGTAATCATAAATTTATAAATTAGTTAAATTATAAGCGTAATCATGCACATATTGAGGAACAACTGTTTTATATCCGTTCAATTGTTGATATTCCTCAAAGGTAAACGAGGACTCCGTATTGAAGCGTGGAGTTTGACGACTTGCTATAATTTCACGAACTTTTGCATCAGTTATATATGCTTTAAAGAACATTTTAACCGGATCGTAATGTTTTTGGTCAACGGGATTAATTTCCATAAACTTTTCCCATTCTGATTCTAGTAAATCGTCTTTCATTTCGAAAGTATCCTTATCTCCAAAGGCAACTTGTAGAAATTCTTTAACTGTAATGCGACGGTCGACATTGAAAAGTTTGCGAATCTTTTCTAGATTAAGAAAGAATTTTGGTTTATCAAAAATATGTTTTTTAGCAAAATCTTCCGCTTCTTCAGTATCACCATTCTCCCACATGTTTTTAAGTGTTTCATTGCCAAGCACATCTTCTTCAACAGCGTGCTTGAAGCCTTCTCGATCAATACGCATACCTTCTTCGCCAACTGATATTTCAGAAATCGACGCTATATCATCGTGCGTAGCAAGGTCAATCGGGCCTTTGAAAATCTTTTTACCGCTTTCATCTACAAAATCACTTTGACCAGGATATACACATCCGATGTCATCTTTTGCTTCTACTTTTTTGATTGTTGGAAGCGCTATTTTTTCATCATAAGGAAACTCATTTTCAAAATATTCACAAGTTGCAAAGAAGTCAAAGAATTTAAATCTGTCTTTGGCAATTGCGATAGTTTCATTGTTTGAATAATCTTTGTATTCAAAAAGATATTTCCTTGTTCCTCGTCCCTTAATCTGCACAAAATCAGTTGGACTAAAAACAGGTCGCATAAGTGCGATATTGAGTAAGTCTTGACAGTCATAGCCGGTAGTCATCATGCCTACGGTTACAGCGACACGAGTTTTGCTCGTATCGTATCCTTCGGGTTTTTTTGTTTGACCGCCAAGCCGATTGTTGGCAAAATTAATTGTCATTTGCTGGGCGCTTTGCACTTGAGAACTAACTTGCATTGCAAAATCAGATTCATTATATTGATCCGGCCATTTTTCAAACGCTAATCTATTGAGAATATTGGCAACATGCGCAGCGTGCTTTTGAGATACACAAAAGACAATTGATTTTCCAAAAAGGGGAACTCCACACTTTTGTGCTACTGGATCAAAGAGTCCATTATCAACAAAGGCTTTGCACATAGCAATATTAGTTTCCTCATTAAAGAACTTGCGTTCATAATGGCGCTCATTAAATATCTCATCTACGCTTTCACCATTCGTTGTTGAAACATGCGCAGCGTAACCTTTCTCTGAAAGAAGTTCTGTTGTAATTTCTGTGCGCGCATCAACTAGGGTTGGTTGAATCAAATATCCCTCATGTGATCCTTTAATCAAGTCATAAGAAAATGTTGGATTACCCGATTCGCATCCGAAGGTTTTATAAGTATCGAGTAAAAGTCGGCGTTCATAATCTCTTTGATTATCGACTCCCTCAGGGTCAACGCCATTAAGATAATTTTTTGGCGTAGCAGTTAGTCCGAGTTTATATCCTACAAAATACTCAAAAACTGCCCGGCTATTACCACCAATAGAGCGATGAGCTTCATCAGAGATAACTAGTTCAAAATCTGTTGGCGAAAATTCCTTTTTATAACGATCTCCGGCAAGAAAAGTCTGAATGGTGGATACGACAACGCTAGCGTTTTGCCAAGAATCTCGATTGTCTTTGTAAATTATGCTTCGAAAATCATGGCCAAGATATTGAGTAAATGCTTTTTGTGCTTGGTCTTCAAGTTCTAATCTATCAACGAGAAAAAGCACTCGGCGGGCGTTACCGGATTTTAGGAAAAGTTTAATAACGGCAGCGGATATAAGAGTTTTGCCTGTGCCAGTAGCCATTTCAAATAAAAATCGCTGAGAACCATTCTTTGCAGATTCTTGAAGCGCTTTTATTGCTTGCAACTGATAAGGACGAAGATCTTTAAGATTATTGTTTTTCAAGAATTCTGCTTGTGTGGATTCATTTATGAAAGCCGGATCTTTAGCGAATCCCGGCATTTGTGTTTCAATGATATATTTTTCATCGACTAGTGTCTGAGCAAGTTCTTTCGGATCGGGTATATATTTTTCGTATTGAGTAATTGAATCCTGGGTTGGGAAACGAGAAATCATATCTGGGTTTCCATGTTTGGTATCCCAAAAATAATGAATGTTTCCATTTGAAAGGATTATAAAACGAGCGCCAATGTTCCTAGCGTAGTTTCTGGCTTGCTCTTTGGCAGAAAGAGGATCAATTGATTCTCTTTTTGCTTCTACGACAACAAGCGGCCGATTATCCTTATCAAGTAGGAGAAAATCAATAAATCCGTGGGTTTCGTGTTCGAAATCATCACCAAGCTCCGAATATATAATATTTGGTTCTAGTTGAATATTGGTTTTGCCGTTTTTATTGTCCTCAAAACGCCATCCTGATTCTTCGAGAAGTTTGTTTATCTTAATGCGTGCCCTAGCTTCTTTTACCATATGATTTATCTATCTTATTTTAATTACTGAACCCTACTTGAATTTTAGCACAAATTCTAGCAACATAGATAATGGGAAAGCAAATATTATTACATATAATTTCCGTATGTTTTTTTATCTTAATGTAGAAAACAAATTTTATAAATAAGTTGTATAATGCAATTGGTTCAAATCTATGAATTT
>CAIQLZ010000002.1 GCA_903872785.1 Candidatus Levyibacteriota bacterium | reverse complement strand
CCCAGTTTCTGCACGAGTTATAAAAGACACTTCAGAAGGACTAATAGTTCCTATTCTTGTTACCTTATAATTATGCCTAACATTTTGATAAAAAATTACCACATCATCCCCTTCCTTTAAATCTTTCAGGAGATAAAATACCGCATTGTATCTACCAACGTCCCAAAAATTATCAGTTGAATGTGCGAATAAATAAATATTTCCTGCTTGCCCGGGAAAAAATGTTCCCTGAGCATGGGCAACTCCTTTTTGCAAAATTGGCAAGAAAATATCTGAATTGGACGGATCAACATTTGGGAAAACTCTTGCATTTGCTCCTATTTTAGGTATCAAAATACTAAATACTGTATCAACTGGCGTTAAAATCTGCTCCTTGGGGCCTGACAAAACATCTGCAAAGCCCAAAGTTGTTTGTTTGACGGATTCCTGAACAATCAAGGGTTTTTTAATCTGCGCCACTTGATTAACAACAGAAAAGTGAACTCCCCTTATTCTCATTACTTGATAGGTCGCCTCAAAATAAAGTGCAGGACCAAAAGTTGCCAGAACTCCGAAAATTGCAAAAAGTACTAAAAAATTCCCAATCGTTCGGATAATCAAAAAACGTATTTTGTCTTTTGTCGTCATGTGTCCCTACCCAGAGTCGAACTGGGAATCTTCTCGTTAGGAGTGAGATGCTCTATCCAGTTGAGCTATAGGGACAATTAAATCTGTAATAACTTTATTGATGCTTTTTATCTTTTTTAATAAATCTCCACCCTTAATAACCCTTACTCTGCACATCCAATATTCCAACTTTACCTTCTTCTTTCCTGCCAAAATATTAACATTAACAAAATCCTCTTTTCTTATACCTGTTATTTTTGACCAGAAATTTAAACATTTATCTATATTTAAGATCTTCATAGATTCCAATGCTCATTCGCAGTTTTGATTTATCAATCCTAAAGACATCCTTCAAACAACAGATAAATACTTTTATCAAATTTGGATCCGTATTGGACAATCCAAAGTCTCTCTTACTTCCTTCTCCCCAATATAAAGCACTTAAGAAAACAAATTTTTCCCTATAAGACAATTCTCGAATTAAGCTCTTAGCCTCTTTTAAGAATTCTAATTCTTTTAATGCTTTCCTTTTCCTGCTTCCCCTTCTTTTACCTGTCCAATTTTTAAAGAACTTTGGCAAAATCTTAACACCTTGAATATGCCTGAATATTGTTGCTTTAGGCCTCCTAAGTTTATTACCTATTTCAATTATACTATATCCCTGACTTCTTAGTAATTTAATTTTGCTTATCTCATCTAAATTACTTTTCTTCCATTCATTAATTAATCCTGCACTATCGAAAGTACTTTGCCAAACTAGATCGAAATCACTCTATCCATTGGACTCCAGGGGCACCAACTCTGTTACTTTAATTTCTGAAAGCGTTTGCAAATATCCTGCAATAGCTAAAGCACAAGCCTTATCCTTCTCAAGCATTTCTTTATTTTAATATGGTAACCCCTAAATCCAGTCTGAATTTTTCTTGATATTCTATTGCTTCTCTGCCTGCTTTTACAATATCTTCTCCTAGTAATTTTACTCTTGGAACAAGTTCATTACCGTATAACGAAATTAGTTTTTTACCTTCTGAATTATTAGTCATGTTAACTACCTTATTATGTATGCTATTTTTACTCTTCAAATCAACGCTTTGGTAAATTTAGGTAATAAATGCTAGAATTAATTCTGTTCTCGGGAATCGGGGTGGAGTATGACGGTAGTACGTACGCTTCGGGTGCGTATAGACTGGGTTCAATTCCCAGCACCCCGACCAAAGGTCCTGAACTCGTCGAAGAGCACTTTATTTATTTTTAAATTTATGTCAAAATAACTAAATGATCCTTAGATAAATTCAGGATCATACTGAGTGAAATCGAATATATGAAAACGAAAGAAATAGGAATTTGGATCGGTTTAATAGTGGTATTAATCGGAGGATTATGGCTTTTAGTTACAGCTGTTAACACCTCTCCATCATTTTCTACCTCTTCAGCCATAAAAATTCCCGAAGTTTCTAAAAATGATTTTATAAGAACGGCCAAATCGGCATCCGGCTCAGCCCGCCTACCAGCGTCTGAACGTAGTGATGGCGGGCAGGCTAAAGTTACTTTGGTTGAATATGCAGATTTTCAATGTCCGGCCTGCGGATCGTTTTATTTTCTTATAAAAAGACTCGAAGAGGATTTTAAAAATGATTTAAGGGTAGTTTTTAGACTTTTTCCTCTGATCGATACGCATCAAAATTCAATGATCTCCTCTCAGGCGGCTTATGCAGCATCTTTACAGGGAAAATTCTGGAAAATGCATGACATGCTCTATGAAAATCAAGATAGTTGGAGTAATTCAACGCAAGCAAAAGATATATTTACCGGTTATGCAAAAAAATTAAGCCTAGATTTAAACAAATTTAAATCTGATATGAATAATTCTTCAACAAAAAAATTCATTACAAATGAGGAAAATAAAGCAATTACTCTTGGGATCAATTCTACTCCAACGTTTTTTGTAAATGAAGGCCTGATTCAAAATCCAACAGGCTATGAGGGGTTTAAGAAAATTATTCAAGATGAAATTGACAAAAAGTAATTTCTTTCTACTTTTGCTTTCCTTAGCAGGATTTTTTGATAGTAGTTATTTAGCTATTTTAGAACTTAAACATGTCGTTCCCCCATGCAGCATAGTCAAAGGCTGCGAAATAGTTCTAACTAGTAAATTTGCGATGATTTTAGGGATCCCAATGATTGCTCT
>CAIQLZ010000001.1 GCA_903872785.1 Candidatus Levyibacteriota bacterium | reverse complement strand
TAACAAAAAAAATAATAAATGCGGCGAAATCCGAAAGCGTGACATTCGACGTTGCATCTATTCCGGAATTCCTAAGAGAAGGTCAGGCAATTTCGGACACTCTTCATCCTGATAGAATTGTAATAGGAACAGATTCAAAACCCGCAGAAAAATTACTAGTTGATCTTCATAAACCTATTGACGGGAAATATGTGTTAACTAATATTGAAACTGCAGAAATGATTAAATATGCTGCAAATTCATTTTTAGCTACAAAAATATCTTACGCTAACGCGATTGCCCATCTTTCGGAGTTAACCGGTGCGGATGGATTAAAAGTATTGGAGGCAGTAGGACTGGACAGGAGAATTGGTAGTCAATTTTTGTCTGCCGGGGCAGGATATGGAGGAAGCTGTTTTCCAAAAGACGTAAGGGCAATGATAGTAATTGCAAAAAAAGCAGGATATAATTTTTCTCTTCTTAAGGATGTTGAAGAAATTAATCAACAGGCAATGCAGCTGATAGTTGAAAAATCAAAAAGTCTGTTGGGAGGAATAGTCAAAGGAAAAACAGTTGGAATTTTAGGTTTATCTTTTAAGCCTGACACAGACGATATGAGAGATGCTCCTTCAATTGTTGTCGTAAATAGTCTTTTGCAGGAAGGAGCGAAGATAAAAGTTTATGATCCTATTGCCATGAATAATGCAAAAAAAATTCTAAAAAGTGTTGATTTTCAATCTGACCCTTATTCTGTTGCTAAAGATTGCGATATCCTGATTATAATGACTGAATGGAATGAATTCAGGCAACTTGATTTGGAGAAAATAAAGAAATGTATGAAGAAACCAATTCTATTGGATGGAAGAAATATATATGATCCTCAAAAATTAAGAGAAATAGGATTTATATATACTGGAGTTGGGCGATGAAAAAAGTATTAATAACCGGGGTTACTGGATTTGCCGGCAACTACCTTGCGGAACATCTTCTTTTGACTAAAAAATACGATATCAGCGGAACCTATTTTTTTAAAGAAAGTTTAAGTAATGTTGAGCGTATTGAGAGTAAATTAAATCTAATAAAAGCAGATTTATCTGATGAAAAAAATGTTTTTAAAATTATTGAAAGTGTTTCTCCGTCAATAATTTTTCATTTAGCTGCCTTGACTTCTCCTGCAGACAGCTTCAGGGATCCAACAACAACTTTGACAAATAATATTTCATTAGAGATTAATTTATTGGAGGCGGTTCGAAAATATAATTTATTTAGTACGAAAATTCTGATTGTTTCTTCTGCGGATATTTACGGAATGGTAAAAAAAGAAGATTTACCTATTGATGAAGAAACGCCGTTAATGCCGACAAGTCCTTACAGCGTGTCTAAAATAGCTCAGGATTTTTTAGGTCTTACTTATTTTTTATCTTACAAATTACAAATAGTCAGAGTGAGGCCTTTTAATCATATTGGGCCTAGGCAGTCTGCGAATTTTGTTGTTGCTTCTTTTGCCAAACAGATTGCAGAAATAGAAAAAGGCAGAAAAGATCCAATTCTACATGTTGGAAATCTTGAATCAAAAAGAGATTTTACAAATGTTAAGGATATGGTTCGCGCTTATGATCTTGCAATTGAAAAAGGAAAATGCGGAGAAGCGTATAACATAGGATCCGGTATTTCATATAAAATGTCTGACATTTTAAACAAATTAATTTCCATGTCTTCCTCTAAAATAAAAATAGAAAAAGACGAAGCCTTATTTAGACCAAGTGATAATCCTGATTTGACCTGCAATGCTGACAAATTTACAAAGCTTACAGGCTGGAGACCTCAAATTTCCATAGAAACAACGCTTAAAGATACCCTGGACTATTGGAGAAATATAATTTAAAATTATAAAAGATATACTTTTATGAAAAAAGCTTTGATAACGGGAATTACGGGGCAGGATGCATCATATCTTGCAGAATTTTTACTTGCAAAAGGTTATAGGGTTTTTGGAACAACAAGAAGGTCAAGTACAGTTAATAATGAAAGAATCAGGCATATCCAGGACAAAATTACAATTTTACAGGGAGATCTTTTGGACCAAGGTTCTTTGTCATCTGCTCTTTTGGAATCCGAACCGGATGAGGTTTATAATTTAGCAGCTCAATCTTTTGTTCAGACATCCTGGAATCAACCGGTTTTAACCGGGGAATTTACAGCCTTGGGGGTAACTAGGCTTCTTGAGGCGATCAGAAATATAAACCCGAAGATAAAATTTTACCAAGCATCCAGTTCGGAGATGTTCGGTAAGGTAACGGAAACCCCGCAGAAAGAAACTACCAGATTTCACCCAAGAAGTCCTTACGGAGTCGCTAAGGTCTATGGTCACTATATAACCGTAAATTATCGGGAAAGTTATGGTATTTTTGCTTGTTCGGGTATCCTTTTTAATCATGAATCACCAAGAAGAGGCTTGGAGTTTGTAACCAGGAAAATAAGCAATGCGGTAGCAAAGATTAGCTTGGGAAAACAGGAACATCTTGAGCTCGGAGCATTAGAGCCGAAACGGGATTGGGGATTTGCAGGGGATTATGTTGAAGCAATGTGGCTTATGCTTCAGCAAGATAATCCCGACGATTATGTTATAGCAACCGGAGAAAACCACAGCGTTAAAGAGTTCTTGGATTTAGCTTTTAAAGCGGTTGGAATTTCGGATTGGAGCAGATTCGTTATTTCCAATAAAACATCTCATATGAGACCTGCAGAAGTTGACTATTTAATAGGGGATGCAAGTAAAGCCAAAAAAATACTGGGATGGAAACCAAAAACAAGCTTTAACGAATTAGTTGAGATAATGGTTAAAGCTGATTTGGAAACGGAGAAAAAAGAAAAATAATGTTATGCAGACTGTTTTGGTTGCCGGCGGAGCGGGATTTATCGGATCGCATTTATGCAAAAGCTTATTAAATGACAATTATAGGGTTATCTGCGTTGATAATTTTATAACTGGTAACAAAAATAATCTAAAAGATCTTCTAAGAAATCCTGAATTTACATTATTAGAGCAAGATGTTACGCAACAAATTCAAAATTCAAAATTCAAAATTAAAAATTTAGATTATATTTTTCATTTGGCAAGTCCTGCATCTCCAAATCAAAAGAGCGCAAAAAGCTATATTAATCATCCGATCGAAACATTATTGGCTAATTCCCAGGGAACATATAATCTTCTCGAATTAACTCTCCGGTTCAACGCTTCGTTTTTATATGCTTCTTCCTCGGAAGTTTATGGAGATCCTGCAATTTCCCCTCAAAAAGAAAATTATTATGGCAATGTTAATCCAAACGGAATAAGATCTGTTTATGATGAAGGAAAAAGGTTTGGTGAGGCAATCACTTTTAGCTATTTTAGGAAATATAATTTGGATACCAGGGTTATCCGAATTTTTAATACATACGGACCAATGATGCAGGTAGATGACGGAAGAGTTGTATCAAATTTTATTAACCAGGCAATAAGAAATAAACCTATTACAGTTTATGGAAAAGGTACTCAAACAAGAAGTCTTTGTTATGTAGATGACATGATTTCTGGAATAAAATCCGCTATGTTTACTTCAGGCACAAAAGGAAAGATTTTTAATTTGGGTAATTCTGATGAGCGAAGTATTTTAGATATAGCAAAACTTATTAAAACTTTGACAAATTCAAAATCTGAAATTGTTTTTGAAGATTTACCGGAAGATGACCCAAAAGCCAGAAAGCCGGACATTTCCCATGCGGAAGAAATCTTGGGTTGGAAACCCAAAGTTATAACCGAACAAGGTTTAAAAATGACAATTGAATATTTCAAAAGCTTATGAAGATAGTTATTATTCTTGCAACGTATAACGAAAAAGAAAATATTGAAAAAATCATAACAATTTTAGAGGAAGAGGTTTTTTCAAAAATTAAAGACCACGACATGAATATTCTGGTCGCAGATGATAATTCTCCCGACGGAACAGGCGACATTGTAAGGGAGTTGATGAAAAAATGGAAAAACATTGATATTTCAAGCGGAGAAAAAAAAGGGTTAGGCGCGGCATATGTTAGGGCAATGACATATGCAATTGAAAAATTGAACGCGGACATAATGTTTGAAATGGATGCAGATTTACAGCATGATCCGCATAAAGTTGCCGAATTCATAAAAAAGATTGAAGAAGGGTATGACATGGTTGTTGGAAATAGGTATAGTGATGGCGGTTCAATTCCTGGAAATTGGCCGCTAATGCGAAAAATATTTTCAGTTGTTGCCAATCTTTTTGTCAGAACCGTTTTTACAAAATTCTCGATACATGATTGGACAGGCGGATACAGAGCTTTAAAAAAAGAAGTTTTTCTTAAGGAAAAAGCGGAACTTACTAATTATAAAGGATACATATTCCAAATCTCTTTCTTGCATAGAGCAGAAATGGATGGATTTAAAATTGGCGAAGTTCCATTCCATTTCAGCGACAGAACTTTGGGCAGCTCTAAAATTGCCCCGCTAAATTACATAATGGACGTAGTTAAATACGTACTTTTTTCAAGAGCTAAAGAGCTATTATTCGGAAAATTCGGAAAGTTTTTAGTTGTTGGGGGGACAGGACTCGTAATTCAATTAATCGTTTACACTCTAATTATAAATGCAACAAAACTTCCTTTAGGGCTTTCCAATTTACTGTCTGCACAATTAGCAATTTTTTCAAATTATAACTTGAATAACTTGTGGACCTTTAAAAATGAACATTCCAAAGGTGCCATTCTTTATATCGGGAAAATGATTATATTTTTTGCCACTTCAAACATCGGTGTCTTTTTTATTCAATCCGGACTTATTCAGCTTGGAGAAATATTATTTGGAAGAAAATTTCCGCTTCCTTATGTATATTTTGTTTTAGCAACAGGGGTACTTTTGATATATAACTTTACGGTATATAGCAAAATAATTTGGAAAAACAAAAAGTAAGCCTCAATTTTAGTTCGAACAATATGTTTTCACGAATTTGGAAAATTTTAACAAATAACAAAATTTTAATCTCTCTGATAACTGTTCTTGCTGCATTTCTCAGGCTTTACAAAATCGGCGATTATATGACTTTTTTGGGAGATGAAGGAAGAGATGTTCTTATAGTAAAAGGTATTTTGGAAGGACATTTTACTCTTTTGGGGCCCAGGGCTTCAGCCGCAGATTTCTTTACCGGACCGATTTATTATTATTTTATGGCGCCGTTTTTATGGTTATTCCGTTTAAATCCGGTCGGTCCGGCTGTCGGAATTGCTCTTTTAGGAATAGCAACGGTATATCTGATATACCGGATTGGTAAATATTTTTTTGGAGCACCATCCGGTCTTTTTGCAGCAGCACTCTATGCCGTATCCCCTTTGGTTATTAGTTATTCACGCTCTTCTTGGAATCCAAACCCCATGCCTTTCTTCTCGCTATTAATCATTTTCTTTCTTTATAAATCAATTACTCAGCGGTCATGGAAAGCCTTATTGTTTACGGGGTTTTCTTTCGGTATTGCGATGCAGCTTCATTATATAGAGGTGTTTTTGGGAATTACGATTTTTCTTTTTATAACAATAGCGACTTTCCTGCTGGAGAGTAAAGAAAAGATAAAATTAATTTTCGTGCGTTATGCAGAATTTTTATTAGGAGCTTTGGTTGGTTTTTCTCCGTTTTTGGCATTTGAAGTCCGTCATGGGTTTACGAATACCAAAACAATACTTAATTTTATTTTTCATCAGGATCTTTACATTAAAGAAATAATTCATACGTCACCCATACAAATCGTGGGAGATGTTTTTTTTAGACTCTTTGCGCGTTTGCTTACAAATTATCCTTCGATAGAGCAATTAAGCAAGGAGACATTTATTCTTGGATTATGGCAAATAGGCGTACTTCTATTGGCGGTTGCTTCAATTGTAGTGTTGTTTAGGATAAAAAACAAAACTTCTCTATTGTTGTTTTCTCTTTGGTTGTCTGTTGGAGTAGCGTGTTTTGGGTTTTATAAAAAGCCGATTTATGATTATTATTTTGAATTCATGTTTCCATTGCCCTTTTTATTGGTTGGAAATTTGCTTCAGGGCCTTTATAAAAGCGAAAAGATACGTATCTATGGAAAAATTATCTCAATTGGCTTATTTATGACTTTATTCTTGCATAGCTTATATTGGATGCCTTTTAAATTTCTTCCCAATAGGCAAAAAGATCAAGTAAAAAGCATTGCAGAATTTGTAATTTCGAAAACAAATAATAAACCATTTAATTTTGCTTTAATCGCCGGCCAGAATTCGGATCATGCCTACCGTTATTTTTTTAATGTTTGGAAGGAAGATCCAATTACAATAGAGAATGAAGCTATGGATCCGAAAAGAGCTACGGTTACAAGTCAATTATTGATTGTTTGTGAAGACATGAATTGTTCGCCGCTTGGTAATTCGCTTTGGGAAATTGCGGGTTTTGGCCGGGCGGAAATTACAGGAGAATGGAGCGTGTCAGTCGTAAAAGTCTTCAAATTGGAGCATTATAAGGGAAAATAGTCTTAAAAAGAAAAACCCCACGACAAGCGCGGGGTTTTAGCTTTGTTCTTGAGGGAATATTTCTAATCCGTCAAGAAAAATTATCTCGCAAATTTAGGCTTTTCCAATCTTATACATTCCTGTTGAACAGACTGGGCATTTGCCCTTCATTGCTGGTTTACCGTTTTTCATTGTAACTGCCTGAGCACTTGGATCTTCTCTCTTTGCTCTGCATTTAACACAATACATTGATGCCATATTTATTTTCACCCCCTCCCTTAATTTAATAATTTAAATTTGGTATTAAAAGAAGATGTCTTTTTAGAAGAAAAAATAGAATGATTTGTGCTGTCACAATGGCGCATGTTAAAACTCCTGTTTTCAAAAGGTCTTTTACGGCATAAGTATCGGAATAGGGATTTTTATTAACAGGAGCTGCAAGGGTAGGATTATCAAGAGGCAGGTTATTATTTTTCAAAATATAGACTTGATGACGATAGTCCGCGATAACTTTTTCTTTACGAGTTTTTTTATGCTTACTCATCGTGATAGCAAAAGACTACACTATTGACACGAGCCTGTCAAGAGGCTAAGATAGATTAATAATTAATATCTATGTCTTCTAACTTTACCCTCTTTATTTTTTCAATAATTTTCCTATGGCTTTTTATAATTTTACTTCTTCTTTGGAGTGCCTTATCTCATTACAATAAGCTGGGACAGGGATTAAAGGATAAAAATTTTAAATCAATAATAGAGAATTTTTTGAAAGACATGGATATTGCTAAAAAAGACATTGATAATTTAAAATTATATTGTGATAAAATACAAAGAGATAGTCTTTTGCATATTCAAAAGATAGGTTTGGTGCGATTTAACCCTTTTAAGGATACGGGCGGAGATCAAAGTTTTATCTTGTCTTTGGTTGATGCAAATGATACGGGAGTAGTAATATCCGGTTTATATGCTCGCTCCGGCACAAGATGGTATGCAAAAAGAGTTGTAAAAGGTAAATCCGTCGGGCATGAATTGTCCGATGAGGAAAAAATGGCCCTTAAAGAAGCAAAATCTTAAGCTATGAGTAAAAATAAATTATTAAGCGTTATTTTAGTAGTAATTAT